>CAZCXQ010000221.1:1375-3587 GCA_964502655.1 uncultured Sphingorhabdus sp. | reverse complement strand
GATCAAAGGCGGCAACATCACTTATGGGCAAGATGCCGATCCCGCTGAGGCGATCAAAACGATCCATCGCGCGATCGATATGGGCGTTACCTTTTTCGATACCGCCCAAATTTATGGTCCGTTCCAAAATGAAGAACTGGTCGGCGAAGCTATCAAAGGCAAACGCGACGGGTTGGTTATCGCCAGTAAATTCGGTTTCAAATTCGACGGCGGAAATATCGTCGGCGTGGATGGCTCGGCAGCCAATGCAAAATCAGCTGTCGAAGGCACGTTGAAGCGCTTGGGCATCGACTGCCTTGATCTTTATTACCAACACCGCGTTGACCCTGCTGTGCCGATCGAAGAGACCGTCGGTGCAATGGCGGAGTTAATCACCGAAGGCAAAATCAGGCATATCGGCCTGTCCGAAGCAGGCCCCGAAACGCTCCGCCGTGCGGCAGCGGTTGCACCAATCTCTGCGCTGCAAAGCGAATATTCGCTGTGGGAACGCGATATCGAAGACGATATCCTGCCAACCTGCCGCGAACTTGGCATAGGCTTTGTGCCTTATTCGCCATTGGGCCGCGGCTTCCTGACCGGTTCGTTCCGTAGCCTTGACGAGCTGCCCGAGAATGATTGGCGGCGGCAGGACCCACGTTTCCAAGGCGACAATTTTGCTGCCAACCTTGCTATTGTCGATGTCGTGGGTGAAATTGCGGCCAAGCACCATGCGTCACATGCGCAGATCGCGCTGGCTTGGATAATGGCGCAAGGCACCGATATTGTTCCGATCCCGGGCTTTAAACGACGCGTGACAATGGAGGATAGCGCACGCGCGGTTGACGTTACGCTGGATGCCGACGACCTTGCTAGGCTCGATTTAGCAGCTCCACGTGGCGGGACAGCAGGTCCGCGCTACGGTGAACGTGGTATGCGGATGGTTCGGCTTTAAAAGCTGAACCACCGGAACAGGCCAGCGCCAGCGACATTCCAATAAGGGTGCGCCCAAGTTGCGGCCGCCCAGAGTATTATGCCCGCAATCCAAGGACCAAGCCCGACCTGAAACAAGGCCACGGGCCGGATGGCGAAATGCGTCCTGCCCAGCCACCCGTCCCATTTGACACCCATGAGCGTGCGTTTCTTGATTTCCTGCGCCTTGGAACCCGCCAGCGCGAGGAAAACCAAGCTCCCCGCAAAAATGAAATTGTCGATCCGCGGCGCGACCAAAATATGCGCAACGCCCCACAGTGCAAAGCCCCACATCATCGGGTGACGGGTTGCCTTGAACACGCCAAAGGGTGCTTGCCCCGCCATGGCGTCGGGCACGCCCGGCAATGCCGGGTTACGAATGAACGATCCGGAAAACAAAACTGCGGCGACTAAAGTCAGCACAGTTGCAACTATCCAAATGGCATCACTTGCTGGCCACAGCATGTTACCCTTTGGCGCGCGCCCAAATTCAAAAAGCATCCAGCCAAATGTTGCGAACGAGACGAGCGAATAAAGCCCCAGAAACCCGTTTGCACCCAATCTCCTGACCATATGCGCCCGCAATGGATGCGACATGAGAAAATGGCCGCCGACAAAGGATATCGAGGCGGCCGTCAAGAACAGATATTCGCGCATAACCTCTACTCCCGCCCCCGAATGCCCCGTTCAATAGCCGATCATTACCTCAACGGTCATACGCTTTTGGAAGATCACCCTCTGTTGGCCGCGCATAACGGTCACGCAGTCGATTTTGGCGATTGTTCAGCGGTTGTTCGACACCATCGATAATGACTGTGGTCGGCGCAGAGGACAGCTCAAGCGGATCGCCGTCCCAAACAACGACGTCTGCGGCTTTGCCGGCCTTGAGGCTACCCAAACGGTCACCAACACCCATGATATCGGCAGGAACCGAGCTAATCGCGGCAAATGCCTCATCCCATGTCAGGCCAGTCGCACCGGGCACGCGTTCAAGGCTTACGATATTGCCAGCATATTGCGTCGTGTACCGCAGCTGGTGCGAATCCCGGTCATTGATCATACCAATGGCAACCTGCACACCCGCATCTTTCATGCGACCGATATTGCTCTGCGTGGCACCCAGCATTTCAAACGATGCTGGCAAGTCGTTCAACGCCGACGCGATGACGGGAATACCCGCTTGCGCCAGTTGCGGTGCCACCCGCCATCCTTCGGTTACGCCGACAAATACCATTTTGATCGATGGGAAGTCGCGTTTCAACTC
>CAZCXQ010000221.1:0-1365 GCA_964502655.1 uncultured Sphingorhabdus sp. | reverse complement strand
CGCCTTCGACATGGATCAAAAGACGCGTTTCGCCGCGCAGCACGGATAGCAACGCCTTGGCGTCCTCTGCCTTCAGCAACTCGTCGTCGAAGGTACCACGCCCTGCGGCATAATCCTGCGCTTCGCGCAACATCGCGCGGAAATGCAGATGCGTTCCAGCACGGCTTCCGCCAGCGGCATCCGCCCCCTCTTCACCGAACTCGGCAAATTGAAACGCACGTGCCTTGGTAATTGGGTTACTGTCGGCCCCCAAATCCGCAATGGCGCCCTGCCCTGCAAAAATAGAAGCAGCGCCTTCAGGTGCCACGACTGCACGCGTTACGCCGGCGGAACGGTTAACCGCAAATGGCGACCGGAACGGATCAATTGCAGGGGCAACGTCAATGGCTGCGGAGAAACCGCTGCGACCGCCGCTTTTGTCGTTCGTGCCGTTAACGGCATCTACTTCAGCGAGGCCAAGACGGGTGAAGCCAGCGAAAACGCCCGGCGTTACCCATTTGCCCGACGCGTCGATGCGACGTGCGCCCGACTGGACCGAAACACCGGCACCAGCAGCAACGATAACGCCATCACGGACAACCACAGTGCCGCCATCAATGGGTGCGCTGCCATCGCCGATGACGACGCGGCCGCCGGTAATGGCTATGGTTTCAGCCGAAACGGGTGTCGCAAAAGCCGCAAGCGCAGCGGCAGCATAGAGGAAATGCCTCATTTCACATCTCCTTCACCAGGTTGGCCAAGCTCAAAGTCGCTGACCGGACGTATTTTCGGGTTACTGGCATCAAACATCAACGCGCCGTCGATCCAGACCTTGTCAGGACGCGCGTATACGCTGAGCGGATTGCCGTTCCAAAGCACCAGATCGGCCATTTTACCGGGCTTTAAGCTGCCGGTTTTGTCCGAAATGCCAAGCGCCTTGGCGGGGTTATATGTCAGCCATTTGATGACTTCAGCATCGCTGATATTGATGCCCATTCTGCGACCATCGGCCTGCGCCTTCGCCGCCTCTTGGTTCAGACGCTGGATCTGGTTTTCATCATCGGAGTGAATGATCACGCACGCACCCGTGTTGTGCAATATCGCGGCATTTTCTGGGATCGCGTCATAGGCTTCCATCTTGAAACCCCACCAGTCCGCCCAAACGGCGGAACACACGCCATTGTCGCGCAACAAATCAGCAACCTTGTAGCTTTCAACAGCGTGGTGGAAAGTCGAAACCTTGTAGCCAAATTCCTTCGCCATATCGAGAACGAGCGCCATTTCGTCGGCGCGGTAGCAATGGTTCTGGATCGAAATGTCGCCATCCAAAACGCCGGCAAGCGTTTCAAGCCCGAGATCGCGGGTATATTCCTTGCAGCTGTCGCG
>CAZCXQ010000220.1:2935-3594 GCA_964502655.1 uncultured Sphingorhabdus sp. | reverse complement strand
CGCAAGGTGGCATCGACGATGGTGAGGATGCGGAGACTGCGGCGCTACGCGAGTTATTCGAAGAGACCGGCGTGCGCGCCGATTTGGTCGATATTCTTGCGCGCAGCCGCGATGAACATTTCTACGACTTACCCGATGATATGATTGGCCGCATTTGGAAGGGCAAATATCGCGGGCAACGCCAGCATTGGTTTCTAATGCGCTTCAAAGGCACCGATGCCGATATCAACATCGAAACGGCGCATCAGGAATTCAGCAAGTGGCAGTGGATCGATGCACCGCAACTGCCGCAACTGATCGTCCCGTTCAAAAAGCGGCTGTATGAGAATATTCTCGCGGAGTTTGCAGACCTGATTTGACGTCGTTCCGCGTGCGGAACGCATCCGCGCCCTTAATTGGGTTGCGGAACCGGCACGCTAGCCACGCTTGGTTTCGTCTCCACTGCGCTTGCCTGCATTTGCGGTTTTTCGCTCGCCTTGCTGGATGCAAGCGCAAGCCGGTCAACAGCGCTGCAGTCCGCACGGCATAATGTTTTCAGCCGCGCGATATTTTTACCCGCTTGCTCAATTGCGCCCTTGGCAATCATGGCATCGGCCTGTTCAGCCAATGCAACCTGATCATTGGGCTCAAGCTCCAACGCTTCTGTGTAAAAGCGGATC
>CAZCXQ010000220.1:0-2925 GCA_964502655.1 uncultured Sphingorhabdus sp. | reverse complement strand
AAGCGGATCGCTTTACCATTCAACCCTTGGGCCTTCACCGCGCGCGCCATCGCAATATACGCCGCGCGATTGCGTGGGTCGACCGCGAGTGCGGATTCATACCAGCTGATCGCATTGTCGAACCGTCCAGCGCTCGATTCCTGGTCACCCGTTTGCATCAGGGCAATAGAGCGAGCGTCGATATCATCATCCGCGCGTCCGCCGATGCTGGCGCTCGACATGACCGCTAGAGTGAACGACAGCGCAATGGCCGCGGGAGAAAAACGCATAAACAATATCCATAACTTTTTGGAAGGTGATGCTATCACAGCTTTTGGAGCCTCGCGAAGAAGAATCCATCGCTACCATCATGATACGGGGTCAACAACACGCCATCGCCGTCGGCACGGCCCATCGACACGCCCGTATCGGCCGCGCGCCAACCCGCATGCGATTTTAAGAACGCAGCCACTTGTCCCTTGCCCTCGCTCTCAATCAGCGAGCACACGGCATAAACCAGATAACCGCCACGCACGACCATGTCGGCGCCAATGTCCAACAGCTTCGCCTGTTCATCCACAACGCGTTTCAACCGCGCCGCATCCAAACGCCAGCGCGTCTCTGGATTGCGCCGCCATGTCCCGCTTCCCGAACAAGGTGCGTCAATGAGGACAAGGTCGCAGCCACCGACAAATTCGGACAGCATTTCTTTTTCCTTGCCGGGATTGAGCAAGCGCGTTTCGATATTGGTGGCACCCGACCGGTTGGCCCGTGGCTTCAATTGGTCCAGCCGGTTGCGGTTTGTATCTGTTGCGATCAATCGTCCCTGATTTCGCATCGCGGCGGCGAGTGCGAGGGTTTTGCCGCCAGCGCCGGCGCAAAGGTCAAGCACAGTGCCAGCACCCTTTGGCTGACATGCCTCTACAATCAGCTGGCTTCCAAGATCTTGAATCTCAACCAAACCGTCTTCCACCGCAAGGTGGCTGTCGATGGCAGTCCCGCCCGGCAGGCGGAGCGCATATTCGAGGTGCGGAAGGACTTCAGCGTCGGGAAACGTCGCCGATACTTCAGCGCGGCTTGCCTTCAACGCATTGACGCGCAAGTCCATAGGGGCGCGGTCAAGCAGGCTTGCCTGCTCGGCCTCATCAACATGGGCGGAGAACAAAGGTTTGATCCATTTGGGCAGTCCGCCACCCGTTGATCGCGCTTCGCCGGGTTCAATCACTGCTGGACCATAATCGGTTCCGTCGAACAACGCCGCCAGTTCCGGATCGGCATCCGCCATAGCCACAAAGGCAGACCGCGCCGTTACCGGCCTTTTGCCAAAGCGGCGGATGGCGCCCCACGCCAAATCGCGGACAGCACGGCGGTCTTTCGAACCGGCATAACGCCGCTCGGCAAAAAAGCGCTTTGCAAGCTGGTCAGCAGAAGCGCCACCATCACGTGCGGAAAGGATGATCTGGTCAACCAATTCAATGGCTGACTGCAGGCGAGCAGCAGGTCTCATGCCTCAACGCGTCGGATAATTTGGAGCTTCCCGCGTGATTGTAACGTCATGTACATGGCTTTCCCGTAATCCGGCATTGGTGATGCGCACAAACTGCGCGCGTTCCTGAAGGTCCGCAATCGTGCGCGAACCGGTATAACCCATAGCTGCTTTGACGCCGCCGACAAGCTGATGAATGACGTCGCGTGCTGGGCCTTTGAAAGGCACCTGCCCTTCAATGCCTTCTGGAACCAGTTTAAGCTGGTCCTTAATGTCCTGCTGAAAATAACGGTCAGCAGAGCCACGCGCCATCGCGCCAACGCTGCCCATGCCGCGATAGCTTTTATAGGCACGCCCCTGATACAGGAATGTTTCGCCGGGTGCTTCCTCGGTTCCCGCCAATAGCGAACCGACCATCACCGACGATGCCCCGGCCGCGAGTGCTTTCGCCAAGTCGCCAGATGTCCGCAATCCGCCATCGGCGATGATTGGAATGCCCGACTTTGCGGCTTCGGCCGCCGATTCCATAACCGCAGTCAATTGCGGAACGCCAACGCCAGCGACAACGCGGGTGGTGCAGATGGAGCCTGGACCGATACCGACCTTGATACCATCCGCGCCCGCATCAATCAGCGCACGTGTCGCCGCAGCCGTCGCCACATTTCCAGCAACGACCTGAACTTCAGGCGCCATACGCTTGATCTCTGCAACCGCAGCCGCGACCATCGCGCTATGGCCATGCGCCGTGTCGACGACGATGAGGTCACACTCCGCGTCAATCAACGCCTTAGTATAGGCCATGCCCTTTTCGCCGACAGTCGTCGCCGCAGCCACGCGCAAGCGTCCTGTGCCGTCTTTTGTGGCGTCGGGATATAGAACAGCCTTCTCAATATCCTTTACGGTAATCAGGCCAATGCAATGATAGGCGTCATCGACGACCAACAGCTTTTCGATGCGCCGCTGATGCAGCAAACGGCGCGCTTCTTCCTGCGTGACCGACGATGCAACCGTCGCGAGATTTTCATGCGTCATCAATTCGGACACAGGCTGCGCCGGATTTCCGGCAAAGCGCACGTCACGATTGGTCAATATGCCCGCGAGTTTACCGCTCGCCTCAACAACCGGTATGCCGGAGATGGAATGCGCCGACATCAATGCTTGCGCTTCGGCCAAGGTCGCATCGGGTGCGATGGTGATGGGGTTCACCACCATGCCGCTCTCAAAGCGCTTAACCTGACGCACAGCAGCGCACTGTTCTTCAATGCTCAGGTTGCGGTGCAGAACGCCAATGCCGCCCAGCTGCGCCATGACGATCGCCATGCGCGCTTCGGTGACGGTGTCCATCGCCGACGATAGCAATGGAATGTTAAGCGATATGCTTTTCGTAAGCTGCGTACGGGAGTCGTCCTGGCTTGGCAAAATGTCAGATGCCCCGGGCTGCAGCAGCACGTCGTCAAATG
>CAZCXQ010000219.1:0-3646 GCA_964502655.1 uncultured Sphingorhabdus sp. | reverse complement strand
TGGCCCGAGTCAACCCTGTGGTGGTGGGGGGAGTGGTGGTGGCGGAGGAGGCGGTGGGGGTGGCGGGAAAAAGGACCCCTGTGGCGGAGGAGGGGGTGGTGGGGGGGGCGGAGGATCAACACCCAATGAGAATCCGGAAGGCGAAGAAAACTACAATCCCTTCAACAACTGCGGAGGCTCCAACCCCTTTGATCCTTACACGGGAAATGTGAGCCGTCAGATTCAAGACCTGAACGTTTTCGGTTCCGTCGGTCATCTGCCGCTTGAGTTTGTGCGCTACAGCAACAGCCGGATGTCGCCGCAGTCCACCAGCAGCGGTCGATTTGGCAGGGACACGGTCTGGACTCACAGCTACCAGTGGCTGTTGCGAAACGGTGGCACCGCCGTCAATGGCAAACCCACCATGGTGCTCGCCTACCCCAATGGGGCAGACGTCGTCTTTGTTCAATCCACCACCGATTCCTCCCTGTGGCTCGGCCCGGGAAACAGGCCGGCTTATCTGAAGCAGGCCGGAAACAACTTCACCCACATCTACCAGGATGGAGCCGAATGCCGGTTTATCCGGCGCACTGCCAGCAGCGGCGGCGCTTTTTACCGCCTGGAAAGCTTCACGGATGACATCGGCAATGTTTACACCGTTGGTTATAACGACCTTGCCGATTCACTGCCGCGCATGGTGACGGACCCGGCCGGGCGCTGGCTGAAGATCTTCTATTCGAATCTGGGGGCCCTTGGCCAGTCTTCAAGAACACTCGCCAAGGTTAGCTACGGAACTGCCATGGGGGTCTGGGTGGATCTTCCGGTCAATGTGACCGGCCAGTCTGCCAGCCGCTACCTGGTGCTCACCCAGACCAATGACCATAACAACGCTGAATCCCTGCCGTTGGCTGAGATCGAGTTCTACGATGAAAAGAACGCACGCATCTCGGGCACCCCCTTTGGAAGCGACCCCTGTTTTGTGGATGATCCGACGGCTCCCGATCCCCTAAAACATGTGCCTGCCAAGGCGCTGGATGGCGACACCTCCACCTACTATCGCTACGCCTACCGGCGCAACAGCTACATCGGCATCGACGCCGGATCGCCCAGGATCGTCTCCAGGGTGCGCCTCTTTATCCCCGCCGGAGTCGTGCCCGTGACCTCTGTGGCGAAGGTCGTCGGATTGTCGAGCCAGCCTGCCACGACCTGGACCGTCAAGGAGGTGCTTGCCGATGACGGCCGCAGCGTGATCTACAATTACAGCAGCTTTGAAGACGCGAGCGGCATCTTCTCCTGGCAGACGCTGACCAGCGTCAACTACCCGGATGCCACGAATGCCCTCTATGATTACATCCAGATGGCCGATTACACCCGGCCGCTGCTCTCCAATTCCATGGACACCCATGAGTCTGGAAACGCCACCCACATCGCCTACGAGTTCGACCCAGGCACCAGCATCGGCTATCTGCGCCGTGAACTCAGTGGTGCCACCGGCGAGGTGATTGCGGAAACACGGAGCCTCCAACCGCACACCGTCGCCGTGGACTATCCCAATGGCAAAACTGTCGTTCAGGAATATGGCTCTGCCAATGGCAACCTCACCAGACGCGTGGATGGACTGGGTAATGTCATGTCCTTCACCTACGGACAGAATGGTGGAGGTTTCCTGGCAGCCAAAAGGGATCCCTTGAACCGGATTATCCAATATTCTCGTGATGCCCTTGGCAATTTGACGGACCAAACCCTTCCAGACGGCACGAAACAATCCTGGCAGCGCGACGAACGCGGCAACGTCATCTCCTTCACCGTCACCCAGACCGATGGATCGTTCGTGACGACCACCTCCGTCTATGATTCCAGAAGCCTGCTCCTGCGCCGGAATCATCCTGATGGCACCTTCGATGAGTGGACCTACAACAGCTTCGGCCAGCCCCTGACCCATCGTCACCCCAACGGAGCCCGAGAGTCCTGGACCTACAGCCCCACAGGACTTGAGCTTTCACACACGGATGTTGTGGGAGCCACCACCCGCTCAGCCTACGACACCCGCAGCCTGCTTGTCTCCAGCAAGGACGCCCTTGGCCGCAGCACGACGTTCACTCGTGATGTCGAGGGTCGGATCACCCGGATCACCCATCCGGACGGGGCGTTCAAGTCCATGATCTATGACGGCTACGGCAATGTCATCAGCGAGACGGATGAGGCGGGTCATACCACGTCCCACACCTATGATGAATTCAATCGTCGTGTCACCAGCACGGATCCCCTGGGGCGCACCACGCTCACGGACTATGGCGGCGGCCCTGCCAGCGGTGGCTGCGGGGCCTGCAACTCCGGTGGCAAGCCCGTTCTGGTCACACTTCCCAACGGCCGTAAGATCAAGAACACCTACGATGTCGAATGGCGCACCACCGCCGTCACCGTGGCCTATGGCACCAGCGAGGCCGCCACCACCTTGTTCGTCTATGACAAGGTGGGCAACATCACGCGGATCAGGGACCCGCTGATCCGCACGACTTATTTCGCCTACGACTCCCGCAACCGCAGGATTAAGACAGCTTTCGCTGATGGTGCCTTCACGACCACGACCTACGATGGCCGTGACAATGTGCTCTCCGTCACCAATGAGCTCGGGAAGACCTGGAGCAGCAGCTATGGCTCAATGAATGAAAAGCTTTCGGAAACGGATCCCACCGGGCGTGTCACCCGCTACACCTATTCGACACCGGGTTCCGCTGCCGCAGGAGCAGCCACCCGCACCCTCTCTCCGGCAGGCCGGACCCAGGATGTCCTTTACGACGCCCTCTGGCGACCCGTCGCCGTCGCTCTCGCCGCAGGCACAGCCGAGGCATCCATCATCCGCACCGCCTATGATGCCGTCGGCAACCTCACTGCCACTTCGGATGCCCTGGGCCAGGTGACGAAACATGGATACGACCTCCGAGATCGCCGCATCAGCACCACCAATCCCCTCGGTCTGATCACCTCTTACGCGTATTCAGCGGACGGACTTCTGCTCTCGACCACCTCTCCGGATTCGACGGTGGAAAGACGGGCCTATGACGCCGCGCATCGACTGGTCAAGGTCACCGACGCTGCCGGCCAGACCCTCACCTATGGCTATGATGGGATGAACAACCTTGTCTCGCTCGCCGACGGACGCGGTTCAGTCACCCGCTGGACCTATGACCTGACGGGGCGACAGAAGAGCAAGATCTACGCCGACGGCAGCCAGGAGCTCTACAACTATGACCTGGCCAGCCAGCTGACTTCCACCACCCGAGCTGGCGGCGAGGTTGTCACCCAGATCTACAACAGCCGTGGATGGATGACCAGCGTCACCAGCTCGGGCGGCCAGCCCAGCCCGGCGCGCACCTACAGTTATGACGCGGCCGGTCATCTGCTCTCCCTGACCACCTCGGGTGTCTCGGTCATCACCCGCAGCTACGATGCCGCCGAGCGCCTGATTGGCGAATCCCAAAAGATCGTCGCCTGTGGCGACAGCGTGTTCAACATCACCTACGGCCATGATGCCGACGGGCGGCTGGCGGCCACGACCTACCCGGATGGCAGCACGGTCAGTCATGCCTACAACCTGCGAGGAGAACTCAGCAGCTTGAACGATGGCGGCAGCTTACCCGTGCTCAGCTACAAGCGCCGCAGCGAC
>CAZCXQ010000218.1:0-3690 GCA_964502655.1 uncultured Sphingorhabdus sp. | reverse complement strand
TTTCGAATTGGGCGGCCAGAACGAGATAGACCAACAGGATTGTGATGAAAAACACGAGGATGATGGAACCGCCTGTTTCCTTATACGCTTGGCTTTCACCGCGATAGCCGACGGCCAGCACTTCTGGAGATGCAGCGGCTTGCTCTTCCAGAAACGTGAGCGCTTGCCCCATTGAATAGCCGGGCGCCAATCCGCCAGACAGCGTAATGGCGCGCAGCTTGTTATAACGGCCAAGATCGCGTGCGCCGGCGGTTTCTTTATAGGTGATGAGGTTGGCGAGCGACACCAAGGAACCATCGCGGCTCCGCAGCTGGATAGCGGCCAAATTTTCCGCCGTTGCGCGGTCTTGGGCATCGGCCTGAACAATCACGCGATACTCTTCGCCACGATCCACATAGGTTGAGACACGCCGCGATCCCAATAGCGACTGAAGCGCTTGGCTGACGTCAGCAACGGATACACCCAGGTCGCCAGCGCGTGCCGTGTCGACCTGAATCTCCATTTGCGGCTTCGTTTCCTTATAGTCGGAATCGAGGTTCACAATGCCCGGATTTTCCCGCGCCGCAGTCAATATCCTGTCACGCGCGACGCTTAGGGATTCATACGTCGAGCCTGCGATGACGAAGTTCAACGGCTGGCCCCGGCCGCGTCCGATAGACGACCGCGCCGCGCCATTACCGCGCACAGCGGGTAGATCGGCAAGGATTTTATTGACCTGTGCGACGACATCTTCGGTCTTCTCGGTGCGTTCTTCCCATGGTTTCAGGAAGATGACGAAAGTCCCCGAATTGAAGTCGTCGCTCGCGGAAAACCCGCCGGGTGTGCGTTGAATGACGGACCGGACCGTGCCCTTATCGAGCAATTCCAAAAGCGGTCTGGACGCATCCAACATATATTTGTCCATCGCTTCGTATCCCGTGCCTTCGGGCGCTGAAATGTTCGCATTTAATATGCCCACATCCTCGGCTGGTGCGAGTTCAGACTGCAGCGTCGTGAACAAAAGGCCTGCGACAAGCAAAAAGCCAATGACGCCAAGCATCGCCGCCAATGGCTTGGCAATCGCGCGGGACAGCATATGCGCATAGCGCGTTTCCACGCGTTGGAATTTATCATCCACCCATGACGCAACACGTCCGCGCTTTTCCTGCTTGAGCAGTTTCGAACACAGCATTGGCGCAAGGCTGAGCGCGACAAAGCCCGAAAAGGCGATGGCGGCAATCATTGCACCTGCAAGTTCGCGGAATAAAAGGCCGGTCTGGCCTGCCAGAAACATGACAGGCACAAACACCGCGCAGACGACGATGGTGGTTGATACAACCGCAAAAGCGACCTGCCGTGTGCCCGTCACCGCTGCGACAAGCGGAGGCTCGCCTTGTTCAATCCGGTGGTAGACATTTTCTAACACCACGATGGCGTCATCGACCACCAAACCAATCGCAAGCACGAGCGCCAGCAGCGTTAACAGGTTGATGGAAAATCCGAACAGCCACAGTACCGCAAAGGTCGCCAGCAAGCAGATGGGCACCGTGACCGCTGGAATAAGCGTTGCGCGCCAGCTGCCCAAAAACAGGAAGATGACCAAGACAACCAATGCCGCCGCTTCTGCCAAAGTGGTCCACACGCCGCTGATCGCCTTGCTGATGAATAACGAGTCATCCGACCCAACGGTAATGGTCATTCCCTGCGGTAAATCGGCTTTGATTTGTTCGGCGAGTGCCTTTGCGCTTTCGGCGACGGCCAAGGTGTTGGCGCCCGACTGGCGAACGATGCCCATGCCAAGCGCGGATTCGCCGTTCAGCCGGAATGCGGCATAGGGATTTTCCGGACCGGTTTCGACCCGCGCCACATCCGCCAGACGAATGAGCGAACCGTCAGCACCGCGTGCGACGATAAGCTGCTGGAACTCGGCTTCATTCCCAAATGGTCTGCTGACGCGCAGGGTCACGTTTTGATCGGTAGACTCCAAGCGTCCGGCGGGCAGCTCGACATTTTGGCTGCGCAGGGCATTTTCCACATCAAGCGGCGTGAGGCCCAAGGCGGCGAGGCGGTCTGGCTGCAGCCAGATACGCATCGATGGCCGGGCTTCGCCGCCTACAAATATGCGCGCCACGCCATCGAGGGCGGAGAACCGGTCCACCAGATTGCGGTCGACATAGTCGCTGAGTTCAAGCCGCGACCAACCCGGTTTAGACACCACGAGAAAGAGAATGGGCGATGCATCGGCATCGACCTTGCGCACTTCAGGCGCGAGCACTTCTTCAGGCAAATCATCCGCCACCCCGCCGACACGGTCGCGGACATCGTTCGCTGCGCTGTCTACGGTACGGCCCGGTGCGAATTCGATGGTGATCTCGGACTGCCCGTCGCGCGAACGCGACGTGATGGTCTGAATACCTTCAATACCGGCAAGCGCATTTTCCAGCACCTGTGTCACCCGCGTTTCGACGACACTGGCCGCAGCGCCAGTATAGGCTGTGCCCACCGAGACAATCGGGGGTTCCGTGTCGGGATATTCGCGAACGGGTAAGTTTAAAAAGCCGACAATGCCGACCAGCACCATCAAGATCGCAATTACGGCTGCGAATACGGGTCTGCGGACCGAGATGTCGGAAAGTGTCATCTCAACCTTGCATCATTTGCTTTTTGCGGCGGTTTCGCCAGATTTGGCTTTTCCGGTGCGCACCTTGGCACCATCCGACAGCTTCACGACGCCCTCGGTTACGATTTTGTCGCCGACTTTAAGTCCGCTGGTGATTTCGACCAGATTGCCGTCGCGTCCACCTGTCTTAACCTCAATACGCTTCGCCTTTTGATCGGCATCAAGCGTATAGACAAAGCTCGCATCGCCTTCACGCACGAGCGAGAGTTCAGGGACAGCAGGGGCGGTGCGCGTTTTCGATGTAATTGTGACCGACAGCAACATTCCCGGCTTCAACTGCCCGTTGCGGTTCGGCAATATCGCGCGCAGCGTGGCGGTCCGCGTTTGCGGGTTCACCACGGGATCGATCGCAATGATTTTTCCTGAAGCGATATAATCGGGGAAAGCAGCAGCCTTCGCACTGATGTCTTGGCCAACACGGACGTTCGCCAACATTGTTTCGGGTATGGTGAAATCCAGTTTAATTGCACTCAGGTCGCTGACAGCGGCAATTTCGTCGCCTGCGCTTACAACTGCGCCAACCGATATGCGGCGCAGCGACACGTGTCCCGAAAAGGGCGCCCGCACAACGCGGTCGCCAATCGTCGCCCGCGCTTCATTGGCGGCGGCTCTTGCCGATGCCGCAGATGCGGTCTGCGCCTCAAGATTGGCGTTGGTTGCAAAGCCGCGCCGATGGAGCTCACTAATCCGGGCCAGTTGCTGATCGGCTTGCCGCGCGCGCGCCTGCGCGCTGGCGAGTGATGCCGTTTCCTGCCCTTGCGCCAGAACGGCGAGCATCTGGCCCTGCCGCACATAGTCGCCGTCGGAAAAACCAAGCTGCGTGATGCGTTCGGTCACAGGCGCACGAACCGAAACCTGCTCATTTGCGTTCGCGGTGCCAACGGCAACGTAGCGGTCCGAGAATATATGCTGTGTTGCAGCACCCAGTGTGACCAACGGCGCAGGGCGGTCGCGTTTTTCTTCACCGCCGCCACAGGCAGCGACACATAACATCAATGATAGAATGAGTGGCTTGCGCATTTTTCACCGGG
>CAZCXQ010000217.1:0-3702 GCA_964502655.1 uncultured Sphingorhabdus sp. | reverse complement strand
ACGAATTGTACAAGGCCCAGCAATCCAAGCTGCAGCGATGCTTCGCGAATGGACATGCCATAGTCACTGCGCGCGATGTCATAGGCTTGGTAACCGATGACGACGACCATCCCCATTGTTGCCAGCACCGCCATAAACCGCGCGAGCCAATAATAGCGGAAGTCAGCGATGCTGATCGGGTGGATGTTGGGGTTCGTGTCAGACATGATGCATGCGCCTATCGGCTGATATTGCCCAAGGCAATGCGGAGATTTGTGTTGGTTGCGCAAGCTGCCATTTCATGACGCCAGATATTATCCTGCATCTTCGGGCATGCCGTGATAGTCGTTGATCGTCTCGAAAATAGTGGTGAGCGCGGCCTGTTCCTCAGCGGAAATCTCCGGCCTCCAGACTTCGAATAACAATATAACGCGGGTATCCGCGCTTTTATTCCACGCCTCATGTTCGAAGCTGTCATCAAAAATCAGCGCCTCGCCGGTGCGCCATGCACGCGTCTCGTTGCCGACCCGAATGGCGCAGTCGTCAGGAACGATGAGCGGAATGTGGCAAATCAACCTTGTGTTCAAAAGCCCATGATGCGGCTGAATATGCGTACCGGGCTTAAGCAATGACCATAAGGCAATGGGCGAACGTTTATCGATACGCGGCATCGGCGCCAATTCCAGCGCAGCCATCGTCGCCGGACAACGCGACGCGTTGGCTTCAACTTTTTCGCCGTTACGCCAGAAATAAAACGCGCCCCAGCTTGGATCATTGATCAGCGGGTTTGCCGCTCTCGGTCGGTCACTGTTCGCCTCGACATAAGGCGCGAAGTCTTGCCCATCGGCCAATACCGCGCGCAATTCCGCTTGCATCGCCGGTACTGCATTTTCGACTTCGGCGATCCACGGAAATTCCGAACGCTCGTAAAATTGCCGTTGCGGGAGCCCGGGAAAATAAAAACTCGAAGGCTGCTGCACGTATAGCTGCTTTTTCCCGAGCAACATGTCGATTGCCGTGCCAACCCGTCCGTCACGATGTAAACCTGCTTGGGTAAGTCCATCAACCAAATGCTGTTCGAATTTCGCCTGTACCTGCACGATGAAATCGCGCGCACGGTTCAACATGGGGTGCAGCGATGCCGGCACGTCTGGCATCGTCGCGGCTTGGTTAAGCGCTGCCTGAAAGAATGAGTTTGCTGCCCGGTCATCGCCCAAGCGAGCCTTTAACTCGCCCGACAAAATTAAGGCCGGCAAATGGCGCGGTTCGATTTCCAATTGGCGCTGCAACGCAGCTTCCTCCGCCTTGGCATCTCCGGCCAGGCTGCAGGCTTGCGCCATCATGAGCCACGGCATCTGGGCATCGGGCAATTCGGACAACAAGCGTATAGCCGAAGCGGCGTCGCGGCGGCCAAGCGCTGCTCTTGCGTCCGATATGATGTGTGCAGCCCCCGCAGTCATGGCTTTCCATAACCGCAAAGCGATAGGCATTACCAGAGAAGATACGTCAGCTGATCGTTACAAAACTGTCCATCACCCGTTTGCGGCCCGCCTGTTCGAATTCGATCTCAAGCTTGTTGCCTTCGATCTCCGCGATTTCGCCATAACCGAATTTCTCGTGAAAGACGCGCAGGCCGATGCTGAGGTCGCTTCGCCCTTTATTGCCAAGGCTGACCGCGCTGCGGGTATTTTCCGTTATGCGCTGTGGGCGCGGGTTAAATCCGCCGGATGTAGCTGCCCGTTGCCAGCCGGGACCACGCGCATTGCTGCGGCCTTGGTTGGCGGCGGCCAGATGGGCAAACGGGTCCGTTTGCTCGCTCCAGTTGGCACGCCAAAGTGATGCGCCGCCCGTCATGGTTTGCTCTGCCTCAATATGGTCAAGCGGCAGTTCCTCGATAAAACGGCTGGGAATGCTGCTGGTCCATTGGCCATAAATGCGCCGGTTTGCTGCATGGATGATGGTGCACCGGCGTTTGGCGCGGGTTATTGCGACATAGGCCAGCCGGCGTTCTTCTTCCAACGAAGCAAGGCCGCCTTCATCAAGCGCACGTTGCGATGGGAATATCCCTTCCTCCCATCCGACGAGGAAGACATTGTCATATTCAAGGCCCTTGGCGGCATGAATGGTCATGATCGTGACGCTTGCGCCAGTATCACCGCGGTCATTGTCCATAACGAGGCTGACATGTTCCAAAAACTCGCCAAGCGTTTCATATTCTTCAATCGCGCGCGCAAGTTCGCTTAGGTTTTCGAGGCGGGCCGATGCTTCGGTGCTGCGTTCTGCCTGCAAAACGGCCGTATAGCCGCATTCATCCATGATCAGCCGCGTCAGGTTCGCTGGCGACATATGCGCCGCTTCATCGCGCCAGCGGGCGATATCGACCACCAGATCGGCGAGCGACTTGCGCGCCTTGCCGGTCAACTCATCGGTTCCAACCAAACGGGCGGCGGCTACCGAAAGCGGGGTGCGCTCGGCACGGGCAACAATGTGGATTTTTTCGACCGCTTTGTCGCCGATGCCGCGTTTGGGCACGTTGACGATACGTTCAAAGGCCAAGTCGTCGGCTGGCTGGTTTACGATACGCAAATAGGCAATGGCGTCGCGAATTTCGGCGCGTTCGTAAAAGCGAAAACCACCGACTATCCGATAGTTAACGCCGATTTGTATGAAGCGGTCTTCGAATTCACGGGTCTGGTGTTGCGCGCGCACAAGTATCGCGACGCTGTCGAGGCTTTCGCCTTTATATTGCAACGCTTCAATTTCTTCGCCGACGCGGCGGGCTTCTTCCGGACCGTCCCAGACCCCGATGATGCGGACCTTTTCGCCATCGTCGAGTTCCGTCCACAATGTCTTGCCCAGCCGCGTGCTGTTGGCGTCGATGAGGCCAGAGGCCGCTGCGAGAATATGCGGCGTGCTGCGATAATTTTGTTCGAGCTTAATCGTCTTTGCGCCGGGGAAGTCTTTTTCAAAACGCAGAATGTTGGCAACCTCTGCGCCGCGCCAGGAATAAATGCTTTGGTCATCGTCACCGACGCAGCAAATATTTTTGCGTTTTTGGGCGAGCAAGCGCAGCCAGAGATATTGGACGGCATTCGTGTCCTGATATTCATCGACGAGAATATATTTAAACTGGGCCTGATATTTTTCGAGGATGTCGCGGTTGTTCTTTAGTAGGTTCAACCCGTGCAAAAGCAAATCGCCAAAGTCGCACGCGTTCAGGGCCAACAGACGCGCCTGATAGAGCGCGTACATCCGTTGGCCTTTGCCGTTGGCGAAAGCCTCATTATCACCAGCGTCCAAATCTGCCGGTGACTTGCCCGCGTTTTTCCATTTGTCCAATAATGCGGCAAGCCCGCGCGCCGGAAAACGTTTCTCGTCCAAATCTTCCGACTGGATCAACTGCTTGAGCAATCTGATCTGATCATCGGTGTCGATAATCGTGAAATTGCTCTGTAGCCCGATCATTTCGGCATGGCGGCGCAGCAGCTTTGCGCCAATGCTGTGGAACGTGCCCAGCCATGGCATGCCTTCCACTGCGGAGCCGACCATCGCGCCAATGCGCTCACGCATTTCACGCGCGGCTTTGTTGGTGAAGGTCACCGCGAGAATTTCGGACGGCCATGCAAGGCGCGTGTACAAAATCTGCGCCATTCGGGCGGTTAATGCGGCCGTTTTGCCTGTGCCCGCTCCGGCCAGCAGAAGCACGGGGCCTTCAGTGGTTAA
>CAZCXQ010000216.1:0-3733 GCA_964502655.1 uncultured Sphingorhabdus sp. | reverse complement strand
TTGATGATTTAGCGGGTGGAATTATTGCCGCTGCTACCCCATAGCCGCAACATGACCTCCCCAGCTTCTGCAAAAAAATCCATTGGCCCGCGCGAATTAACCGTCATGATGGCATCGCTGATGGCGCTTAACGCCTTGGCCATTGATTCCATGTTGCCAGCGTTTCCCGCCATGGCACGGGGGCTGAACGTTGCCGATCCCAACCAGATCCAACATATTATTTCCGTCTTTCTGGCCGGCACCGGCATTGGCGCGTTGATCTATGGTCCGCTGTCGGACCGCTATGGCCGCAAGCCAATATTGCTGATTGCCATCATTGGCGCCGCCGTTTTTTCGCTCGCCTGTTCGATTACCCCGGACTTTGAAATGATGCTCGCGATGCGTTTCGCGCATGGTTTGCTCGCGGCGGCAATGGGCGTACTGGTCATCTCCGTTATTCGGGACCAGTTCGAAGGTGACGCAATGGCGCGGCGGATGTCGACTATCTTCCTGATCTTTATGATCGTGCCGATCATCGCGCCAACCATCGGGCAAATGGTCTTGCTGTTTGCGGGCTGGCGGACAATATTCGACCTGATGGCGTTCATGGCCGTGTCTGCCGCGATCTGGGTATATTTCCGTTTGCCCGAAACACTTGCGCCGGAAAATGTCATTCCGATTGAACCCCACGCGCTGGCCAAGGCATGGAAAGCCGTCGTCCTGCACCGCAATGCTGCCGGATATATGATTGGCGCAGGGATAGTTCAGGGTGCTTTGTTCGGCTATCTCAACAGCTCGCAACAGATGTTTGATAAGGTGTTCCATGCCGCCGACTTTTTCACGATTGGCTTTGCCATCATTGCCATTGGCATCGCTGTATCCAACTTCACCAACGCGCGGATTGTGGAACGCTTTGGTGCGCGCCGCGTCTCGCACACCGCGCTTTTGACCTTCATTACCCTGGGCGCATTGCAATTGTTTGCTGCACAGTTCGCGCCCAAGTCGATGCCATTGTTTCTGTTGTTGCTGACGGGCAATATGGCGATGGTCGGGTTTATCGGCTCCAACTTTTCGTCGATTGCGATGACGCCCTTTGGCCATGTCGCAGGCGCGGCGTCATCGTTTCAGACGTTCGTGCGTACTGCCTTGGCGGCTTCGCTCGGCGCTATCATTGGCCAGCAATTTGACGGCAGCGTCTTTCCTGTCGCGCTTGGCTTTCTGTGTTGCGGGCTTGCCGCGCTCACGTTGGTTCTATGGTGCGAAAAGGGGAAGCTGTTCACGCGTCCCGGCACGACCCAACCTATTCCCGCTAACCCCCGCAGCTAGGGTCAGGACCTAGGCAAAGAAAAGGGGCGCCGAAGCGCCCCTGCCCTTTTGCTTTATAGCGGGAACCTTAGTCCACAACTGGACCAGGGAATTCACCCATGTCTGGTGCGTCGTCCGTCAGCTGGTCATGCTGCAGGTTTGAATTGCGCATACCATAAACGAAGTACAGCACGATGGCACCGATCAGGAAGTACACGAAGAACATCAGCACATTGTAAGGTACTGTCGTGATCAGATACAGGCACGACAAGATGCCCAGGATCGGTGTCACTGGATAGAATGGTACCGAAAAGCCCCGTGGCAGATCAGGCGCTGCACGGCGCAGATACATGACCGAGAGGCAGACGATGGCAAAGGCTGCCAATGTGCCGACCGAGGTCATGTCACCCAAAACGTTGATGTCGAAGAAGCCTGCGGCAACCGCCGTGATCGTGCCCACCAACAAAGTGTTGATATATGGCGTGTGGAACTTTGGATGCACCTTTGAGAAGATCTTCGGCAACAGTCCATCACGGGCCATGGTGTAGAAGATACGCGTTTGGGCATACATCAGCACCAGAACGACCGAGGTCAGACCAATGATTGCGCCGACCTTAATGGTCTTTGCCAACCAAGCCCATTGTGCACCAAAGCTATCAACAACGACCGCGACAGGATCTGGCACGTTCAATGTTGCATAAGGCACAAGCAAGGTCATGATTGCAGCCACCAGCATATAGATGACGGTGCAGACGACCAGCGAACCGATGATACCAAATGGCATGTCGCGCTTGGGGTCCTTGGCTTCCTGACCAGCGGTCGAGACAGCTTCAAAACCGATATAGGCGAAGAAGACGATCGATGCCGCACGCATGATGCCATCAATACCGAATTCGCCGTCACCAGTGTTTTCTGGAATAAAGGGAGTCCAGTTCTTCGCCGCCAATTCCGGCAAGTTCGACAGAACGATGTAGCCACCGACCAGAATGAATGCAGCCAGAACGCTGACCTTAATGGCCACAATGACGTTGTTGACCTTAGCCGATTCCGACACACCCACCATCAGCAACAGCGCAAGCGCCATACAGATGAGGAACGCAGGAAGGTTGAAGATTGCGGTTACCGCAGCGCCATCAACCAACAGGGGCGCACCGTCACGCATGACCGCATGTCCGGTTGGTCCCGTGAATTGCGGCGGGATGACAAGCCCGAAGTCCGCCAGCAAGCTGACGACATAACCGCCCCAGCCGACGGCCACCACCGATGCGGCAAGGCCATATTCGAGAAGCAGCAACGCCCCCATGATCCAAGCGACAAATTCGCCCAATGTGGTGTAGCTGTAGGTGTAGGCCGACCCGGAAACAGGCAGCGTTGACGAAAGTTCGGCATAGCATAGGCCTGCAAAAGCGCAGACGATCCCCGCCACGACGAAGGACAGCAGAACAGCCGGTCCAGCATGCAATGCAGCGGCACTACCCGTACGGACAAAAATACCCGCACCAATGATGCACCCAACGCCCAAAAGCAGAAGGTTCCACTTGCCCAACGAACGCTTCAGTTCGCTGCTGGCTGACTCTCTTTGTACTTGTGCGATCGTTTTGCGCGCGAACATGCGCTGCATCACGGATTGCTGCTCAATCGCCATCATAATCTCCCCGATGGATTTCGTATCGCGCGGAACCTAACCTCTAAAAGTCTCCGCGCAACTGAATTTCATCGCATAAGCATCGGTCCGAGCGGTTTTCCACCAAAAACATGGACATGCAGGTGCGGAACCTCCTGATGCGAATCCATTCCGATATTGGCGAGCAATCGATATCCGGGTTCTACCAGACCCAATGCGCGCGATACGTGGCCGACAGCGCGCACAAATCCGGATATTTCCGCATCGCTGGCTTTGGCACTAAAATCGTCCCAGCTGACATAAGCGCCTTTGGGAATAACAAGGACATGCGTCGGTGCCTGAGGATTGATGTCGTGAAAGGCAAGTGCCCAGTCATCTTCATAAACTTTATTGCAGGGAATTTCGCCGCGCAGGATTTTGGCGAAGATATTCTGGTCATCGTAAGGCAGCGTCGCATCGATTGGCATTTTATTCTCCGGAATTGTCGCGTGCGGCCTTTTCCACCAGGCCGGATACGCCTTCCCTGCGGTCAAGTTCGGCGAGAACATCGTCAAACGCCACGCCGCCCTCGGCAAGCAAGACCATCAGGTGGAAAAGCAGGTCTGCTGCTTCAGCGGTCAGGTGGTCGGCATTTCCCGAGAGCGCCGCGATGATCGTCTCGGTCGCTTCTTCGCCAACTTTCTGCGCTATTTTACCGCGCCCTTTGGCGAATAACGACGCCACATAGCTGCTATCGGGCGCAGCGTTAGACCGCTGGGCAATGGTGTGTTCAAGTCGTGCAAGCGTGTCGCGCATCAAATATCCTTCTGCAGGGCGATAACCATC
>CAZCXQ010000215.1:0-3740 GCA_964502655.1 uncultured Sphingorhabdus sp. | reverse complement strand
CTCGACGTGTCGGGGCATATTACGCCGCATGGCGTTCAGCTTGCAGACCTACCCTTACCGCCGCCGCTCGCACATATGGTCGTTGAAGCGTCAAAGAGTGGACAGGGTGAGGATGCAGCGATGCTCGCCCTGCTGCTGCAGGAACGCGGGCTTGGCGGGCAAAGCGAGAATATCGAAACGCGGTTTGAACGCTTTGCCGGCGAACGCAGCCCGAAGGCGGATGCCGCACGCAAGCTGGCACAGCGCATATCGCGGATGTGCCGCAGCGGCGCTGGCGGACAAGAACCGCTCAGCATCGGCGGCCTCATCGCCACCGCCTATCCCGATCGCATTGCCAAGCGCCGCGATAACAAAGGCGAAAAGTGGATTAGCGCGATGGGACGCGGGTTGCAGTTGGACACCGCGTCGCTTCTGGCACGCGAAGAATGGCTCGCGGTGGCCGATGTTCAAGGCGCTGCATCGGGTGCGCGCATATTGTCCGCTGCGCCACTGACAGAAGCCGAGATATTCAGCCATTTTGCCGATCGGATAACGCAGGACGAAGCCCTGTCTTACGATAAGAACGCCGACCGTGTGGATGCGCGCGCGCAGCGGCGGCTTGGTGCGATAGTCTTAAGCGAAGGTCGCGTGGAAAAACCCGACCAGACGGCCGTGGCGCGTGCGTTACTGGCCGCAGTGCGCGAAATGGGTATGGGCGCGCTGCCATGGTCAAAAGCGGCGCTGGCGCTTCGTGAGCGCGCACAATTTGCGGGGATAACGGCTGTCAGCGACGAGGCATTATTGGAAGCGGCGGAGCAATGGCTTTTGCCGCTGCTGAAGGGCGTGAACCGGCTGCGCGATGTCTCACCCTCGGCATTGTCGACAGCGCTCGACAATATGCTGGGCTGGGATCAGCGCACGCGCATTGACCAAATTGCGCCGGCATCCTTTGTCAGTCCCGCCGGAACGACCCATGCCATCGATTATGCAGCAGAAGCCGGGCCAACGGTTGAGTTGCGCGTACAGGGCTTGTTTGGCCTTGATAGCCATCCCACGGTTGGCGCGGAGCGCATTGCTTTGGTGTTAAGCCTAACGTCGCCTGCTGGTCGCCCAATCCAGACCACCCGCAATCTGCCAGAGTTTTGGCGTGGCAGCTGGCGGGATGTGGCCAAGGAAATGCGGGGCAGATATCCGCGGCATAATTGGCCCGATGCGCCTTGGGAGAGTGTGGCCAGCCTAAAGACGAAAAAGGCGCAAGCGCGCGATGTGCCCCGCAACACTTGACGAATCCAGTGCCGTTCGGGCAAGGCAGCGGCGAACATAATTTTCAGGAAATATCCATGTCTGCCCGTATTTTTCAGCGTCCCAAAAATGCCATGCAATCGGGCCGTGGCCACACGGACGAGTGGGTACTCGAGTTTCAGTCGAATGAACCGCGCAAGGCCGATCCGTTGATGGGCTGGGCAGGTTCAGGCGACACGCAATCGCAGGTTCGTTTGACCTTTCCAACGCTTGATGCCGCGCGCGCTTATGCCGACAAAAATGGTATCGCTGCGACCTACATTCCCACACCGCCCAAGACCCTGAAGCTTCAGGCTTATGCGGATAACTTCCGTTAAAACAGCATCCCGGGCAGCATCAGCAGCTTGACGTCGACGACGCAGCCCTCGTCGCGCTTGGATTGAACGAAGCGGGGCAAATCGGGCAGGGCGACGCGGTGGACGATGATATTCTCGCCATCAACACCGCCGCCATCGCTTATTTTCGTCAGGCCATGTGCGCGCACCAGTGAAAAGCTTTCGCTGACCATGCCGGGGGATGAGAAAAACTCGCCGACGATTTCGAGGGTGTCTGCCCGATAGCCGGTTTCTTCCTCAAGCTCGCGTGCGGCAGAGGTGAGCGTGTCCTCGCCTTCGTCATGGTCGCCAATCAGACCAGCGGGAAGCTCGATGCAATTTGCGCCAAGTGGCACGCGATATTGTTCGACAAGCAAGACATGGTCATCTTCGACCGCGAGGATGACGCCGGCCTTGATACCGCGCGCGCGACTGACATATTCCCATGTTCCGCGTGTCTTCGCCGTGATGAAGCGGCCTTGCCACATCACGTTTTCGACGTCTTCGTCTGCATTCATAACTGGATAAGCCTGTCCGGAAGTTCGTTGGGGTTTTCGCTGCCTTTGGGGAAATGTTCCGCCAAAACAACGCCCATTTGCGCAACGGCGGCGGCAACACCCTGTCCGGGGTTGCCCGCCTTCACATTCTCAAGCAGCGCGACCATCGCATCGCCCCAAACTTCTGGCGCGACCTTTGATGCAATGGCTTCGTCCGCAACGATTTCGGCGCGATGTTCCAACATCGACAAATATAACAATACGCCGGTGCGGCCGACAGTCTTGGATTCGGTTCCGACCTTAAACAGGCTGATCGCATGGTTACGCACGCGTGCCAATTTTGTCGCTTTAGGTGTTAGCCAAAGACGCAACGGCATCCATTTCAGAATCAGCCATGTCCCAACCCATTTCAGGGCAACCGCTGTCAGAAGCAGCGCGACATATTCGTTGGTGGTATATTCATGGCCCCAACCACCGGTCAGGCGGTTGATGAGGCCCATGTAGACGTCAGGGAAGGTGGCATAGGCAGCAAGCGCCACAAAGGCGACGCCGCTTGCCCATGCGATCCCGATGTCTTCATAATGGTCGGACAGATCGGTGACGATGGTCACGATTTCGCCGCTTGTGTGATGCTCGGCATCCGCAACTGCCGCCGTTACCAACGCGTGGTCGGCTTCGGTCATCCGGCTAATTTTAGTTAAGGCCATAACGATACTTTCTACCAACCACCCGAAGCACCGCCGCCGCCGAAGCTGCCGCCGCCCCCGCCAAAACCACCGCCACCAAAGCCGCCTCCACCGCCGCCCCAGGATGATCCGCCGCCGCCCCAGATGATGACCGGAGCTATGCCGCCGCGCCGGTGCTTGCGCCCGCCACCGTTTGTGGAGCGGATCATGGGCAGAAATACGAAGAAGATCAGGAACAGGATGAAGATAATCGCGCCGAACGGTATGCCTTCGTCCTTGCCCTGACGTTGCTCCGCTGCTTGCGCAATTTTGGCGGCTTCGTCGGCCGGCAACTCAAGCTGCGTGACGATGCGGTCGACACCGGCATTGATACCGCCGGCAAAGTCACCCGCCTTGAAAAGTGGGGTGATGTCGTTGCGAATGATGGTTGATGACAGGCCGTCGGTCAGGAAGGGTTCAAGACCATAGCCAACCTCGATACGCATTTTGCGTTCATTGGGCGCGACGATCAGGATGGCGCCATTGTCTTTTTCGGTCTCGCCTTTGCCATCCTGCCCAAGCGCCCAATGGCGGCCAAGCCGATATCCATAATCGGATATTTCATAGCCTTCGAGGCTGTTCAATGTCGCCACCACCAACTGCCGCTTGGTGCGCGTCTCGAGCCCCTGCAACTTGGCGGTCAGCGCCGCTTCTTCCTGCGGATCGAGCAGATTTGCCTGATCGACAACGCGGCCCGAAAGCGGGGGGAAGTTTTGCGCAAGCGCTGCCTGACCAGTTAAGGCCAAAAGCAGCGCTGTCAGCAGGCCAAGGGCCTTTTTCATGTGTGTAATCCCAACAAGGGGTTAGTTTGCGGGTGCCATATCAAGCTTAGGTGCAGTTTCGGCGCCTTGCGTGGTGGCTTGATATGGGATCATCGGTTGTGCGCCGTGAATTATTTTTGCGCCGATGATATCGGGGAAAGT
>CAZCXQ010000214.1:0-3745 GCA_964502655.1 uncultured Sphingorhabdus sp. | reverse complement strand
GCGCGCCGATCTGGCGGAAATTCTCAATCGTCAAATCGGTTTGTCGCGTGCCGACGCCGCAGCGATGATTGAGTCTATTCTGGACCATATGACGACGGCTGTGCTTGACGGTGAAAATGTAAAAATATCCGGTTTTGGCACCTTTGTTTTGCGTGACAAAGGCCAGCGGGTAGGGCGTAATCCCAAAACGGGTGTGGAAGTGCCGATAACGCCGCGTCGGGTCCTGACATTTCGGGCCAGCCAAGGCATGCGTCAAAAGGTCAAATAACCCATCATGGTTGAAAAATCGGCGGACGCCTTTCGAACCATTGGTGAGATGGCGCAGATTTTGGGCGTTCGGACGCATATTTTGCGTTATTGGGAAGAGCAATTCCCCATGCTCAAACCACTGACCCGCGCTGGTGGACGCCGTCTATATCGGCCGGATGACGTGGCCTTGCTGCACACTATTCACCGGTTGCTCTATAGCGAAGGATATACGGTGAAAGGCGCCCGACGCTTTTTGGAAACAGGTGACGTTCCTGCCCCAACGCCGGTTGCGGCATCAGCCCCCGCTGCCACTGGTCCACAGTTCGATCTTTCGGCGCTTCGGGCCATTCGCGATAGGCTCGCATCCGCGCTTGCTGCGGCGTAAGTTCAAATAAGCGTCCGCGCGTAGACCATATCGCGAAACGGGACGTCCCCGACCATGAAGACGGTATTTCCAATCGCGGCAAAACCGGCGCGCTCATAAAAAGCGACCGCTTTTTCGTTGTTTTCATACACCGCCAACAGCATGCGTTTTGCGCCGCGCTCCGCCGCGATGGCAAAGGCTTGCTCAAGCAATTGTCGGCCATTGCCGCCACCTTGCCAGGGCCCCAGCACATAAATGCGCTTTAACTCAATATCCCCATCCTGCTGCAGTTCCGGGTGCGATGGCGGGGTTATCATGGCGTAGCCGACTGGCGCGCCGAGCGGTGTCTCACCCATCACAATATCGACACCGGGCTGCGCCAAGGCATTGGCATAATATTCGGGGCTGTGTTCGGTACGTAAATGTTCGATCAGTGGTTGGCCGGGATGGTCAAAGGCGAAGGTCGCAAGGAATGTTGCGGATCCAAGAAGCGCCAGCGCATCCGCGTCATGCACGCCTGCTTTACGCCAAATTACGGGGGTCATTCGTCTTCCGGGCCAAGATCGGGATCGAGGTCGCGCGGCCGGATGAAATGCGTCAGATGCCCGCACGAGCGCTCAACATCCGCCCAATGGTCGATGTTCAGTTCCATACGCGCAATGGCGGCGGTGGGATATTTTTCCCAAACCAGATCGCGCAATGGCGACGTGCCATCATCGGGGCAAAGATCGAAAACCAGATCTTCCATGCCGGGATTATGTCCGACCATCAGCAGGTTCTTATATTCGTCCGACTGGTCACGCAGAACGTCCATCAACGTGGCCGATGATGCCAAATATATGCGGCGATCCCAATGCGGGTCCATGCGTCCGCCAGTGCCCTTCACAAATTGGTCAATCGTGTCGATCACGCGTACAGCAGGGCTTGCAACGACATGGTCAAAAACGAGGCCGTTGCGCTTCACCCATGTGCCCATCGTGACGGCAGCTTTCTCTCCGCGTTTATTCAACGGGCGGTCAAAGTCCCGCGGCACCGAGTCATCCCAGCTCGATTTTGCATGACGGAATAAGGTGAGCGTGAACGTCAAAACGGGTTGCTTTCATCGAGACTGATTTTGACGTCCTGCCGCAATTTTTCATCCGGCGAAAGGCCTGTTTTCACAGAAGCGACCGCCTCAGCCAACGTGACCCTGCGCACAGGCGTTCCCGGCGGAAATGCCGTCAGCAGCCGGCTGGGCACAGCGGACGAGAGCAGGACAAAATGCCCCTTGTCGTCTGCGCTGCGGATCAGGCGGCCAAATGCCTGCGCCATTTTTGCGCGAATGATGCGGTCATCAAAATCAATGCCGCCATTTTTGAGGCGACGGGCGCGGTGCAATATGTCGGGACGCGGCCATGGTATCTGTTCCATGATGACAAGGCGCAGCGAATGCCCCGGCACATCTACGCCGTCGCGCAAGGCATCTGTACCCAGCAGGCTGGCGTGCGGATCATCCCGGAAAATGTCGACCAAGGTTCCGGTGTCAATCGGGTCGACATGTTGGGCATAGAGCGGCAGGCCATCACGCGCCAAACGGTCGGCGATGCGGGCATAGGTTGATCGCAAGCGCCGAATTGCCGTGAACAGGCCAAGGACACCGCCGCCCGATGCCGTGATCAGCGCGGCATAGGCCCCCGCCAGCGCCGCAGCATCGCCCTTTTTAATATCCGTGACGATTAAGACCTCTGCCTGCGCGGTATAGTCAAAGGGGCTGATTGCAGAAAAATGCGTGGCTGGCTTATCCAAATGCAGCGCGCCTGTGCGGGCTTCAGCATTTTTCCAGTCGCCGCCGCTGCGCAAAGTTGCCGATGTGGCAAGAACACCGTGGCTTGGTTTCAGGACGATGTCCGCGACAGGCTTCATCGGGTCAAGCCACCGCCGGTGCATGCCGATATCCATTTCGCGACCTTCGAACCTGTCAATGGCGAGCCAATCGACAAATTCGGGGTCCACCGGGCCTACTGCGCGCGCCAGCATCGATATCCATGCGCGGACCGTGTCAATCCGCCAGCTCAAGCTCGCCATAGCGCCCTCAACGCGGGCTCTGGCGCTGCCATCAAGCCAATCGGGGGGATCGGACACCATCGCCTCAAGTCGCTGCCCCAGCACCGTCAGAGGACGCGCCAGCGCCTCCAGCGCGACGGCTGCGTCTGCGGCGGCATCGACAACCGCGGCGTCGGGATCAGCCAGTTCGGTTTCCAGACCATAGCCGCCTTCGGTGGCGTTGGTTTCATCGCGGGCAAACACCATCGCCCGAACCGCCGCCAAAAACCGTTCAATGGGGCCCGAAGGTGCGCCTTCTGCCAACCGCGCCAGCCAACCATCGCCGGGCAATGCTTCTGCCGCCATTCGTGCCATTTCGATGGCAAGGCCGCCTTCTTCATCATAAGATGCGACATCAGCGAGGCGCGCCGACAAACCACGGCGCCGGCCGCGGGCTTTGCCTTCGGGGCCAATCACCCAGCGACGCAGCTCGATGGTTTCCTGGCCAGTGAGCGCGGCCGCAAACATCGAGTCTGCAGCATCGAACAAATGATGGCCCTCGTCGAAAATGATGCGGCTTGGGCGGTTGAGTTCATCGCGACCGCGCGCGGCATTGACCATCATCAGCGCATGATTGGCGATAACAATTTCGGCCTGAACCGATGATCGGGACGCGCGTTCGATGAAGCATTTTTTGTAATGCGGACATCCGGCATAAATACACTCGCCGCGCCGGTCGGTGAGCGCGGTCGACCCGTTGCGCCGGAACAATGTCGGCAACCATCCGGGCAAATCGCCGCCTATCATGTCGCCATCATTCGAATAAGCGGCCCAGCGCGCCACGAGATGCGCAAGGATCGCCGCACGTCCGGCAAAACCGCCTTGCAACGCATCTTCAAGGTTCAGCAGGCACAGATAATTTTCGCGTCCCTTGCGGACCACTACTTTGGATTTGAAGGTGTCATAGTCCGGATAAATACGCTGTGCTTCGCGGACCAATTGGCGTTGCAACGCTTTGGTAAAGGTTGAAATCCAAACGGTCCCGTCTGCTGCCGTCGCCCAAAGGCTGGCGGGTGCCAGATATCCAAGCGTCTTGCCAATTCCGGTCCC
>CAZCXQ010000213.1:0-3775 GCA_964502655.1 uncultured Sphingorhabdus sp. | reverse complement strand
AGGCACATTCAACCGCGCAGCGAGGCGCTTTCCAATGCTGCTTTTGCCCACGCCCATCATCCCGACAAGAACGACCGGCCGGTCTATTACCGGGTCATTTACTGTTCGGTCCTTGCCGATTTTTTGTTCATCGTTTCCGGGCATTGCGACACCGCCTATATATCGGCTATCCCCAACCCGAAAGTAATTTGCCACTTGTCCGGAAAATTGTGGAAAAGCAGTATATTGCACAATGGTTCAAGAACGGCGCACATAAAAACCGGTTTTTGCGCTTTCTAATTGTTGCGGCAGTGGCATTTGGCTTGCTACTCTGCTGTGCATGTTTAGTCGGTGGACAACTTATGCAGATAAGAGAAATTGCAGTGCAGCCCCAAAGATTTGAAACAGGTTCGCGTCATTGACTGATAAAATAACAAAAGGCGGCCTGTTGGCGGCAGCCGCTGTCATCCTCGCATTTGCTTTGCCCGCATTGGGGCAGCAGGGTCCGGAGTCACTTCTTCCCGAAGGCTTTGGCGACCCCGCGCCATCAGCACCCAATAACCCCGCGCGTCCTTCGTCTTCAACGCCGTCAACCACCAAGACCGGAACAGCATCGGCAAATCTGGCATCGGGTGACGTCAGTGCGGACGCTGCGGCTGACGACGCAGAAGAGGATGAAGAAGACGCACAGGAAATGGTCATTCGGTATGACGTGCCACCTGCTGCGCGCCGTTCGCTCAATGCGATTGGCATCATCTCCGAAACATCGGGTGGATTTCCAGCGTCTTCGTTTGGCGCGACCAATGGCGCCTTCCTGAAACAGGTGGTCGAACGCACATCGGGGCCAATCGCGTCGCGTTGGGGCACGATCATGGCACGGCGGTTGCTCGCCAGCCGAACCAATACGCCACAGGGCGTAAACGGCGCGGACTGGACCGCAGAACGGGCGTGGCTGTTGCTGCGCATGGGGGATTCGGTTGTCGCACGTGGGCTTGTTCAACAAGTCGACGCTGGCAACTATACCAAACGGCTTCATGAGGTCGCGATGCAGACCTATCTCGCAAATGGCGACCTGGCGGGCATCTGTCCTTTGACCGAAGGCGGCGTTCGCCTTGTGAACAGTGGGCGCTGGAAAATGTCGCGCGCTATTTGTGCGTCGCTCGCTGGCGAACAAGGCAGCGCAACAGGGTTCATCAATCAGGGACGCTATCAGGGCTGGGTTCGGGGCGTTGATTATCTCTTAACCGAAAAGGCCGTGGGTGCGGGCATCAATGGCCGCCGGTCGGTTAAAATCGAATGGGATGGCGTTGAGGGGATGAACCCGTGGCGCTTTGGTTTGTCCGCCGCCGTTGGTCTTGAGCCACCCGAGCAGTTGTTCAGCAAGAGCGGTCGCCAGATTGACGGATGGCGTGTGCAATTGCCCATGTTTGCACCCGCCATACGCGCCAAATATGCACCCGGTGCCGCGGCGCTCGGCGTATTTTCCAACCGCGATATGGTTGATCTCTATGCGCAGGTTCTGGATGATCCCGATGCACCTGACGCGATGAAAACGCAGGCTGAAAATCTGGGCAACGCATATACTGCGTCGGACGATTCCGGAAAAGTTTCGGCAATGGCGTCGATTTGGGGCGCAGAGCGGACGGGTGCGGACTATCTGGCGGCGCTTGTGATGACGGCGCGCGCGGCAGCGCTTATCGCCCCAAGTTCAGACCATGCTGGTCAGGCCGATGGGTTGATTGCATCGATGTTGACGGCGGGGCTTGATCGTTCGGCAGCGCGATGGAGCAATATCGTTTCGGGTGGTTCGCTGGGTTGGGCGCTCGTCACCTTGGGCGCACCCGGCCGTGTTACTCTGGCGGATTATGGCGATCTCGACGAATTTTACAGCAATGACGACAGCGATGACGGGCATAAGTCCGCGCTTTTGCTGGCCGGCCTTGCCGGGCTTGGTCGTATTGAAACCGGCGCGCAAAGCGATTTTGCGGATGATCTGAAGGTAAATATCGCGCGGAAAACGGCGTGGTCAAAAGCGATTACGGCCGCGGCAAGTCGCGGTGAGCAAGGCACGGTCGCGCTGATGGCGGTTGCCGGAATGCAGGCCCCGTCATGGGCATCGGTGCCTGCGCATCATCTATATTATATCGTGCGTTCGCTGCGTCAGGTGGGTCTTGAGGCGGAAGCGCGGATGATTGCGGCCGAAGCGGTCACCCTTGGGTGATAAGCAAGGCAGCGGCTTCTGATCGACGGATATGAGCGCGACAGACCGCGATCTGATAGCACGCTTCATTGAAATGATGGCGGCTGAGCAGGGCGTTGCTGCCAATACCAGCGCGGCTTATGCGAGCGACTTGCTTGCGGCGTCCAGCCTGACCGGCGGAAAGCTTGCGCATGCCAATGCAGATAATTTGGTGACGCTTTCACGCCATTGGCGCGACCTTGCCAACAGTTCAGTCGCGCGCAAATCATCGGTACTCCGGCGCTTTTTCGGTTTTTTGCATGAGGAGGGTTTTCGCGATGATAATCCGTCCGCTGCTTTGCCCAAGCCTTCGCAAGTGCGCGCGCTGCCGAAAATCCTTGATGCGGCGGAGGTCGATCTTTTGTTCGCCGCAATCGAGGCGAAGCTTACGCAGCCCGCGCCTGCCTCCACGGACTATCGGCTCTCCGCCTTGATTGAGTTGCTCTACGGCTCCGGCTTGCGTGCGACCGAGCTGGTTGCGCTGCCGCGCAGTGCAATCGTGTCGGACAAGCCGTTCATCATCGTCAAGGGCAAGGGCGCGAAGGAACGGATGGTCCCCATTTCCAATCGTGCGCGGCAGGCGGTGGGGGCATGGCTTGCGTTCGTACCGGAAAAATCACGCTTTTTGTTTCCGTCGCGCGCCGGGCATATCAGCCGCATAAGGCTGTTTCAGATTATCAAGGCGCTCGCCGCTGAGGCCGGTTTAGATCCGGCCAAGGTCAGTCCGCATGTCCTGCGGCATGCCTTTGCGACGCATCTTTTGGCGGGCGGAGCGAACCTCAGGGCGCTTCAGGCCATGTTGGGCCATGTCGATATCGCCACCACGCAAATTTACACGCATGTGGACAGCAGCCGTCTGGTGGAATTGGTCAACCGCAGGCACCCGCTGGCAATGCGCACGTTGACCCGTGGCGCGACAGGCTCTAACCGACAATCATGATGGTATATCTTGAATTCGAAAAACCTGTCGCCGCTTTGGAAGCACGTATTATTGAACTGCAGGATGCTGCGCGCGAAAGTGACATCGATGTCAGCGCCGAAATTGGCAAGCTGCGCGCCAAAGCGGACAAGCAGCTTAAGGACACATACGCAAACCTGACCGCGTGGCAGAAAACGCAGGTCGCGCGCCATCCTGAACGGCCGCATTTTAAACATTTCATCGCGTCGATTTTTGAAGATTTCATGCCCTTGGCCGGCGACCGCGCCTTTGGCGATGATCAGGCCATTATCGGCGGGCTCGCCCGACTCAACGGCCGGCGCGTCATGGTCATTGGCCATGAAAAGGGTGACGACACGCAAAGCCGCCTTCGCCATAATTTCGGTATGGGAAAGCCAGAAGGCTATCGCAAAGCCATCCGGCTGATGGAACTGGCCGACCGGTTCGGTATTCCGGTGATCAGCCTCGTCGACACATCGGGCGCGTTTCCGGGTATTCAGGCCGAAGAGCGCGGACAGGCCGAAGCCATCGCCCGCTCCACAGAGAAATGCCTGGCGCTTGGCGTGCCGATGATTGCCTGCATCGTGGGCGAGGGCGGGTCCGGGGGCGCAGTGGCGCTT
>CAZCXQ010000212.1:0-3826 GCA_964502655.1 uncultured Sphingorhabdus sp. | reverse complement strand
GCGGATCGACAGCCCCGTTAGCATGTCATTACGCGGCGGGCGCGTTCTTCTGCATCAGGTCATAGGCGCGCTGATACCATTTGCTACCGGGGTAGTTGGCACCCAGCACAGCCGCAGCTTTCTTCGCCTCTTCAGGCACGCCCATCGCCAAATAGCTTTCGGTCAGGCGGTACAAAGCCTCTGGCGTATGCGTTGTCGTATCAAATTTGTCGATGACTTCGCGGAAACGCAGCGAGGATGCGAGCCACAAGGCACGACGTTGATAGAAACGGCCAATCTCCATTTCCTTGCCCGCCAAATGGTCGCGCACAAGATCCATTTTCAGCGTGGCGTCAGCGGAATAGCGCGAATTGGGATAGCGACGCTGTACTTCACCCAATGCGGCCAATGCCTGCTCCGAGATCTTCTGATCGTGGGTCACGTCGCTCATCTGTTCATAATAAGACAAGGCGATCAGATAATATGCATAAGCCGCATCTTTGTTACCCGGATGGATCGACAGGAACCGGCGCGACGATTGAATCGATTCGTTATATTTCTGCGCCATGTAATAGCTAAATGCGCTCATCAGCTGCGCGCGGCGGGCCCATGGCGAATATGGATGCTGGCGTTCGACTTCGTCAAACAAAGCTGCAGCAACTTCATATTGCTTGTTATCCAGCTTGTCCTTTGCCGCAGTATATAACGTGTTGACGTCACGCGCGACATAACGGGTGTTGCTACCCGGCTTTGCACCACCGCCGCCAAGGCCAAGCATAGCGCAACCGGAAAGCATGGAAACCGAAGCCAGCAGGCCAGCGGACACAAGAATTTTTCTGTTCATGGGATTGTCCTTAGATACTCTTGTGGCCGTCGCCAAGGGTTTTGCGCATGTTAGTGCGAGATGCTGTATCGCGCATGAACTGAAGCCGAGACAGCTTTGGGGACAACCGGCCTTGCTACTGAATGGCGACCAATGCCCCCAACGAAAAAGGGGCCACCGAAGCGCCCCCTTTTCCTCTCCAATCCTTTTGCAGGATGTTCTGTTTGGATGGCAGCGCGCTGCGCGTGCCCACCCCTAACCCCTCCCGCATGCGGGAGGGGAATTCAGGCTTAGTCCTTCAGGAATGCTGGAACATGGTCGGGATCGCCCCCGCCATTGCTTCCGCCTTCTGAACGCTCTTGGCGTGGACCACGGTCGCCGCGGCCTTCGCCCCGACCGCCGCCATCACGACGCGGTCCGCGGTCGCCACGGCCTTCGCCGCGTCCGCCGCCCTCACGACGGGGCCCACGATCGCTGCGCTCACTCTTTTCACGTGGCGGGCGTGTATCTTCCAGTTCTTCACCGGTTTCCTGATCAACGACGCGCATGGAAAGGCGAACCTTGCCACGTGGATCGATTTCAAGGACCTTGACCTTAACGTCCATGCCTTCGCTGACGACGTCGGTAACCTTCTCAACGCGCTCGTTACGCATTTCGCTGACGTGGACGAGACCGTCCTTGCCACCCATGAAGTTTACGAACGCACCGAAATCGACGAGATTGACGACCTTGCCGTCGTAGATTTTGCCGACTTCAGCTTCTTCAACGATGCCGGAAATCCACTTACGCGCGGCTTCAATCTGGGCAACGTCGGACGACGAGATCTTGATAAGACCTTCATCATCGATGTCGACCTTGGCGCCAGTGGTGGCGACGATTTCACGAATGACCTTACCACCGGTACCGATGATGTCGCGGATCTTCGCCTTATCGATCTGCATGGTTTCGATGCGTGGTGCGTGCGCCGACAATTCACCGCGGACTTCGCCCAAAGCTTTTGCCATTTCACCAAGGATATGCGCGCGGCCTTCCTTGGCTTGGTTCAATGCAGCTTCAAAGATTTCACGGGTAATACCGGCAATTTTGATGTCCATCTGCATCGTGGTGATGCCTTCTGAAGTACCAGCAACCTTGAAATCCATGTCGCCGAGATGATCTTCATCACCCAAGATGTCGGAGAGGATCGCGAAATCCTTACCTTCAAGGATAAGACCCATTGCGATACCCGAAACCGGACGCTTGATGGGCACACCTGCGTCCATCATGGCGAGGCTTCCGCCGCAAACCGACGCCATCGACGACGAGCCGTTCGACTCTGTAATGTCGCTGGTCAAACGGATTGTGTACGGGAACTCGTCCTTCGTTGGCAGCACAGGGTGCAACGCACGCCATGCAAGCTTACCATGGCCAATTTCGCGGCGACCGGGTGCACCGAAACGGCCAACTTCACCAACGCTGTACGGTGGGAAGTTATAATGCAGCATGAAGCTTTCATAATGCAGACCGCCAAGACCGTCGATCATCTGCTCTGCGTCCTTGGTACCCAAGGTGCAGGTTGCGATGGTTTGCGTTTCGCCGCGTGTGAACAAGGCAGAACCATGTGCGCGTGGCAAGAAATGCGTTTCCGAAACGATTGGACGGATTTGCGTCGTGCTGCGACCGTCGATGCGGGTGCCGTCCTTTAGGATAGCGCCGCGAACGATTTCAGCTTCAAGCTTCTTCATCAACTTGCCAGCAGCAAGCTGATCCTGAGGCGCAGCGTCAACAAACGCTTCCTTCGCCTTTGCACGGGCAAGGTTCAACGCGTTGCTGCGTTCCGACTTGTCGGTCAGCTTATAAGCTGCAGCAATATCCTTGCCGATCAGCTTCTTCAGCTTGTCCTTGGCAGCGGACAGGTCAGCCTGCTCCGCCATTGCCCAAGGATCCTTGGCAGCTTGTTCAGCAAGCTTGATGATTGCCTTGACGACTTCCTTACATGCGTCATGCGCAAACAGGACGGCACCAAGCATGATTTCTTCCGAAAGCTCATTGGCTTCGGATTCAACCATCATCACCGCGTCATATGTCGCTGCAACAACGAGGTCGAGGTCACCTTCGGCAACCTGCTCATCCGTTGGGTTCAGGATATATTCGCCGTTCAGGTAACCAACGCGTGCCGCGCCGATTGGGCCCATGAAAGGAACGCCCGAAATGGTCATCGCAGCCGATGCTGCAACAATTGCCAAAATGTCCGGCTCATTCTCGCCATCATAGCTTAGAACTTGCGCGATTGCGTTGATTTCGTTGTAGAAACCCTCTGGGAACAACGGACGCAATGGACGGTCGATCAAACGGGAAACCAACGTTTCCTTTTCAGTCGCGCCGCGTTCCCGCTTAAAGAAGCCACCAGGAATACGGCCAGCTGCGGAATATTTTTCTTGATAGTGAACGGTCAATGGGAAGAAGTCCTGACCATCCTTTACCGACTTCGCCGCGGTAACCGCGCAAAGTACAACGGTTTCGCCCAAAGACGCCATAACAGCGCCATCAGCTTGACGGGCAACCTTACCCGTTTCGAGTGTCAGGGTTTGTCCGCCCCACTCGATTGATACAGTTTTCGTATTAAACATAGATTTTCCTTTGACCCGCATGCCCTATGCAATGCGGGGCCTCAATTGAGCGGATGATCCGATCCGCAAACGGCCGGGGCATTTCAAAGCCCCCATGGCAGTCCAGCCTCATTGCCGGACCCCCCATGCAAAAAGCGGCCCCGATTGAGGCCGCTTTTAAATTTACTTGCGAAGGCCGAGCTTCGCGATGAGTGCCGCGTAACGGTCACCATCGATTTTTTTCAGATAATCCAAAAGCGAACGACGCTTGTTGACCATCTGAAGAAGACCACGACGCGAATGATTGTCCTTGTGGTGGTCTTTAAAGTGGTTGGTCAGCGTATTGATACGGTCAGTCAGGATTGCAACCTGCACTTCTGGTGATCCGGTATCATTTGGCTCGCGTGCGTGCTCTTTGATGACCTGTGCTTTACGT
>CAZCXQ010000211.1:0-3832 GCA_964502655.1 uncultured Sphingorhabdus sp. | reverse complement strand
CCCGATGGACAGCATGCCAGCCAGCAAAGGCGGCCCGGGGGCAATAGCCTGATGGAACAAGCGGGCCTTAATCAACCAACACCATCAGCCGGAAGCACGCACCAGCGCTTCCGCGCCGGCCGTCCCCCTTTTGCACGCAGCAGGGCTGCGTTCATTTTCTGTAGGAAATAATCTTGCCGATGTTGGAAATCGTTTAGATGACTTTGGATTCAGCCCCAAGGATCAACGGATCGGCTGGCTTGCTGCCATTGGCGGTCGGGCGCGCGGTGGTTGGCGCTCCCTTTGATGATTTGTGCCGGAACTTGCCGTCAATCTGTCCGCCCGGGGCGATCGTCAGATTGCTGTACACGACATCGCCCACGATGCGCGCGGTGGATTCGATCACCAGATCATTGGCCTCGATTGAACCTTCGACATGGCCAGACAGTTTCGCCGATTCGGCAATGACCTTGCCTGCGATAATGCTGCCTTCGCCCTGCACCAGATTGCCGCATGTCACGTCGCCCTGCACCTTGCCATCAACGTGCAGATCCACGCGGGCGGTGAGGTTGCCGACGATTTCGACATCGGACGCTATGACAGAAAATGTATGACCCGAACTATTGCGCACGTTATTATAATTCCTTTGCGGCGTTGCCGGCGCGGTTTCCGGCGACTGTTTGGACTTTGAGAACATCAGGGTTGGCCTCCAAAAACTTTCTCGGGTTGATCGCCCGACCATTCAGGCGCACCTCGAAATGCAAATGGCTGCCCGTCGATCGCCCTGTGCTTCCCATTTTTCCGATTTGCAAGCCACGATGCACCATTTGGCCGCGCGTGACATGCACACCGGAAAGATGGGCATAACGCGTTAATAGTCCGTTGGCATGTGTAATTTCAACTGTCTTGCCATATCCGCCGTGGAAACCCGCAAAGGTCACACGGCCGTGGGCAGCAGCGAGGATGGGCGTGCCAACAGGGCCCTTGAAATCCAAACCGGCATGCATTGCGCCGCCACCGGTGAAGGGATCGCTGCGGAAACCAAAGCCGCTCGACATCATCATGACGGCGGCGGGCATCGATGTCGGGATCGCGGCGAGCGCGCGCTCCATGGCATCCATCCGGCTCAGCGATGCCGCCAGTTTCAAAAAGCGCGGGTCGCGGACATCTTTTTTGGTGCTGCCGAAAAAGGGTTCAAACACACCGCCCTGTGCGCTGCGCGCCTGCCGTGCGAGCACGTCGGGGTTCAGCCCGAACTGGCGGATCGCGGCCTCTGCCTTTGACGTACGGGCCAAGGCAACTTTGGTCATTTTTTCGGCGAACTGGATTTGGCGCACTTCAATCCGCGCAAGGCCCGCAGCCTCTGGCACCACAATGCTGATGGTTTTTACGGTTTGGTCTTCGTCGGTTGGCTTGGCAGTGGCAGGCGTTTGGGCCTTGGCCTCAGGAACATCGCCCAAATATTGATCGCTCAGGCTTTCCAGCATTTTCTGCCGCCGATCGAGATCCTTCGCCACTTCATCGATCGAATCGCGATAATTGGCGACGCGTTCTTCGGCCGATTCGACCTTCGCCTCTTGCTGGCTCAACGCCATGCGCTGCGCGGTAACGCTGACTTGATTGATGGCCATGCCAAGCGTGACGACCAGCCAAAGGCCGACGACGGACGCGACGGTGCCTGCAACGCGGCGTTGCAATTGCGCACTCAGTTTTAAGAACCGGACTTGGCCATTGGCCCGCATGAAAAATTCGCGGTCAATAAACCATCCAGCTATCCGGTCATTCCAACCGGATATTCTGGTCTTAAGCGACACGACCCACCCCGTTTGTAATTTGTAGAGCGCGCGTAGCAGAGCAAAATGGCCGGCGCGAATCGGCGAGGCCGGACTCGTGACGAGTCGAGAGAGTCACACGGTGAGCTGTGGAAAACCTTTTCCAAATGTCACAAATCGTGAACTGTCTGTGCATGCCCGGCATAGGCGATTCGCGTAAAATACCGTAAAATCAAAGCTTTTCCGGCGATTCGGGCAAAGGACGGCGCTGACCCGGTTGAAATCAACGGCACCTTTCCCTTTTGCGGGCACTTCTCTAGGGGTTGAAGTTATGACCGATTATCAGCCCCTGATGGCATCGATTGCCAGCAAAGCGCGCGCCGCATCGCGGCACTTGGCGGCGGCAGATGACGCGGCGAAGGCGCGCGCGTTAACTTATGCCGCGCAAGCTCTGCGTGCCCAATCGGCGGATATCCTCGCGGCCAATGCTATCGACCTTGCCGCAGGGACCAAGGCTGGCCTGTCCCCCGCGATGCTTGATCGGCTGAAACTGGACGAAGCGCGCATCACGGCCATGGCTGCGGCGGTGGAACAGGTTGCTGTGCTGGCCGACCCGGTCGGTCACATCATCGACAGCAGCACGCGGCCCAATGGTTTGCAGATGGCGCGTATCCGCGTGCCCATTGGCGTGCTTGGCATCATTTACGAAAGCCGGCCCAATGTGACGGCGGATGCCGCGGCCTTGGGGCTGCGGTCGGGCAATGCCGTCATCCTGCGCGGCGGTAGTGAGGCGGTGCACAGCAACCGAGCGATATATGCCGCGATGCTGGCTGGCATCACACAGGCGGGATTACCCGCCGACGCGGTGCAGCTAATGCCCACGCAAGACCGCGAGATGGTCGGCCTGATGCTGCGCGCGCAGGGTGCGATTGACATGATCATTCCGCGTGGCGGCAAATCGCTGGTCGCGCGGGTGCAGGATGAAGCCCGCGTTCCCGTGCTCGCGCATCTCGACGGCATCAACCACAGCTATGTTCATAAGGACGCCGACCCGGCGATGGCGCAGGCGATTGTCGTCAATGCCAAGATGCGGCGCACCGGCGTGTGCGGGGCAACCGAAACGGTGTTGATTGATCAGGATTATCCAGCCGCTGCCGAACTGATTGGCGCGCTGATTGATGCCGGATGCGAAGTGCGCGCGGATGATGTGCTGATGGAACTCGACGCCCGCACCGTGTCTGCCGACGCGGATGATTGGGACACCGAATATCTCGATTCCGTCATTTCGGCGCGCGTCGTGTCGGGACTGGACGAAGCGATGGAACATATCGCCCGCCACGGATCGCACCATACCGACGCCATCATCACCGATAATGCCGAAGCCGCAGCGCGCTTTTTGGCACAGGTCGACAGCGCGATTGTGATGCACAACAGTTCGACCCAATTTGCCGATGGCGGGGAATTTGGCTTGGGCGCGGAAATTGGCATTGCGACGGGTCGCCTCCACGCCCGCGGCCCAGTCGCGCTTGAGGGCCTCACGACCTATAAATGGGTTGTGCGCGGAAACGGGCAAATCCGGCCTTGAAAACCATTGGCCTCATGGGGGGATCGTTCAACCCCGCGCATGGTGGCCACCGGGCGATTAGCCTGTTCGCAATGGATTCGCTGTGCCTCGACGAATTTTGGTGGCTGGTGTCGCCGGGCAATCCATTGAAACCCAAAAAAGGCATGGCACCATTGCCCGCGCGCTTGGCATCGGCGAAGGATCAGACGCGGCGCACACCGATTAAGGCCACCGCGATTGAACGCGAATTTGGCACCGTGTACACCGCAGAAACCCTGAAAAAGCTGGTCGCGCGATATCCCAAAGTCCGCTTTGTCTGGATCATGGGCGCGGACAATTTGTTGCAATTTCACCACTGGAAACAGTGGCGCGACATTGCGCGATTGATGCCGATTGCAGTTATCGCCAGACCCGGCTATGATGCACGTGCTGTTGCGGGTCCCGCAATGGCCTGGTTCAGACGGTTTGTCCGGCGTCCGGACCAGCTTCATCACTGGACAAAATGGAGTACGCCAGC
>CAZCXQ010000210.1:0-3833 GCA_964502655.1 uncultured Sphingorhabdus sp. | reverse complement strand
AAAGAACATCAAAAGGATTTTGGCAAAGAACCAGATGATGCCGGGAACGGCATATAATGGCGCCCAATCCACCGGCGGCAAATATCCACCCCAGAAAAGGATGGCATTAAGCGCGCACATCAACAGCACGTTGGCATATTCGCCCAGCCAGAACAAAGCGAACGCCATCGACGAATATTCGGTCTGATAACCGGCAACCAGCTCGCTTTCAGCCTCGGTCAAATCGAAAGGCGCGCGCGCGGTTTCCGCCATGGAACTGATAAGGAACATAATCGCGATCGGGAACAGCAACGGGTTGAACGCATAAGCGTTGATAAAGCCAAAGATATGGCCCCGCTGGCCCTCGACAATACCGCCCACATTGAATGTACCGGCCCAAAGGACAATGCAGATCAGGATGAAGCCAATCGAGACTTCATAAGAAATCATCTGCGCCGCCGCACGCATGGCGGAATAAAACGGATATTTTGAGTTGGAAGCCCAACCCGCAATGACCACGCCATATACGCCAAGGCTGCTGATCGCGAGAATGTAAAGCAAGCCCACGTTGATATTGGACAGCACAACGCCGTCTGCAAACGGAATAACCGCCCATGCCATCAAAGCGACGGTGAAGGTGATAATCGGCGCAATCAAAAACAGTCCGCGGTTCGACGCGCTCGGAATGATTGTTTCCTGCAGAAACACCTTAAGTCCGTCAGCGAACGACTGAAGGACGCCGAAGGGACCAACTACGTTGGGACCACGGCGAAGGGCAAAGGCTGCCCATAATTTGCGTTCCGCGTAAATGATGAGCGCGACGGCCAGCATCAGCGGCAATGCAATGAGCAATATGCCCGCGATGGTTGCGGTGAACCATGCAGCGTCGTAGCTCATCCCAAGGGTTTGGAAGAAAGATGTCATTCCGCTGCCTCCAGATATTGCGTGCCGTGCACCAGTTCCGCCGAGCAGCGCTGCATCGTTTCCGACGCGCGGCAGATTGCGTTGGTCAGGTAGAAATCCTTAATCGGATAGTCGGCGATCTTGCCATTTACGGCTGACGGCAATGTGGGTTCAGACCAGCCATAATCGGCAAGGCCTTCGACGCCCAATGCAGGGACAGCGTTGAACATTTCAACGCGGAGCGCCTCAAGGCTGTCAAACGGCAGGCGCTTGCCCAGCACATCGGACAAAGCCCGGAATATCGCCCAATCTTCACGCGCATCGCCCGGTGGGAATACGGCGCGTTCCCCGCGCTGCACGCGGCCTTCGAGGTTGACGTAGGTGCCTGATTTTTCGCTATATGCTGCACCTGGCAAAATGACGTCGGCATGATGCGCGCCATTGTCGCCATGATGGCCGACATAAACTTTAAAGCTGCCGGCAAACAGGCTGTAGTCGGCTTCATCCGCGGCGAGGAAGAAAGCCAGCTTGGGCGCTTTGGCCGCCAACGCCTTGATGCCGCCATCATGCGCATATCCAAGCATCAGTCCGCCCATACGCGCTGCCGCAAAGTGCAATACGTTAAACCCATTCCAGCCATCACGGACGAGTTTATATTTCGACGCAAACGCCAATGCCGCGCCATGGACGCCCTCATAACGCAGTGCGCCGCCGCCGACGATAATCGCGGGGCGTTCTGCAGTCTTCAATGCATCAGCAAGAGCCTTCGGCGCCTTCGCCAGCGCGCTCAAATCGTCGCCCAGCCATTCAACCTTGTAGGTCAAATCCGTCACGGGGCCTATGGCAAACACCTTTGCACCGCGCTTGCGGATGGCTTTTTGAATGCGCGTGTTCACCAAAGGTGCTTCACGGCGCAGGTCGCTACCGACCAACAAGATCACGTCCGCATTTTCGATGCGCGCGATGGTGGTGTTGAAGTTTACGGCCGATAGCGATGACGTATCGTACGCAAGACCCGTTTGACGGCCCTCAAGCATCGACGCGCCTGCAAGCGCACGCGCAGCAAACATTGTTTCGCAATCGACCTGATCGCCTGCGATTACCGCAGCATCGCCCGTCCAATTAGCCTTGATTGCGTCAAATGCCTCTGCCCAGCTGGCTGCAACAAGCTTCCCATCCTTGCGGATATACGGCTTGTCCAAACGACGATGCGTGAGGCCATCAACGGCATGGCGTGTCTTATCCGACGCCCATTCTTCGTTCACATCATCATTGATACGCGGAAGCGCCCGCAATACGGCCCTGCCCCGGCTATCAAGGCGGATGTTGGTGCCGACTGCGTCCATCACGTCGATGCTTGGTGTCTTTTTCAGCTCCCATGGGCGTGCTTCGAAAGCATATGGCTTCGACGTCAGCGCACCCACCGGACATAGGTCAACGACATTGCCTGAAAGCTCGCTCTGCATGGCGTGCTCCAGATAGGTCGTGATCTGCATATTCTCGCCGCGACCAATCGCGCCGACTTCTTCAATGCCAGCGACTTCTTCCGTGAACCGAACGCAACGTGTGCACTGGATGCAACGTGTCATCGCCGTTTTGACGATTGGGCCCATATATTTTTCGGTGACCGCACGCTTGTTCTCTTCAAAGCGCGATGCACCGCGACCATAAGCCACGCTTTGGTCCTGCAAATCGCATTCACCGCCTTGGTCGCAAATCGGGCAATCCAGCGGGTGATTGATGAGCAGAAACTCCATCACCCCTTCGCGCGCCTTTTTGACCATCGGGCTGTCGGTCTTGATGATTTGCCCTTCGGTGGCGGGCAGCGCACAGCTTGCCTGCGGCTTTGGCGGACCAGGGGCAACCTCGACCAAGCACATGCGGCAATTGCCCGCAATGGACAGCCGCTCATGATAGCAAAAGCGCGGAATTTCCTTCCCCGCCATCTCACACGCCTGAAGCACAGTCGCGCCTGCAGGAACTTCGAGTTCTAAACCGTCTACGGTGACTTTAGGCATTATTATTCTGCTGCCTCCAACATATCGTCGCCCTTGGCTTCATGGATGCGGCGTTCCATCTCTGGACGGAAATGCTTGATGAGGCCCTGAATTGGCCACGCAGCGGCATCGCCGAGCGCACAAATTGTGTGGCCCTCAACCTGCTTCGTGACATCGTACAGGGTATCAATGTCGCCGATCTCAGCATTGCCCGTGCGCATCTTTTCCATGACGCGCCACATCCAGCCCGTGCCCTCGCGGCATGGCGTGCATTGGCCGCAGCTTTCATGTTTGTAGAAATAGGACAGGCGCGAAATTGCGCGAACGATGTCCGTGGACTTGTCCATAACGATGACCGCTGCGGTACCAAGGCCTGAGCCGACGGCCTTACAGCCATCAAAATCCATGGGCACGTCCATCATCATAGCAGCTGGCACCAAAGGCACCGACGAACCACCGGGAATGACGGCGAGCAGATTATCCCAACCACCGCGAATACCGCCGCAATGCTTTTCAATCAGCTCGCGGAAGGGAATGCCCATTTCTTCTTCGACGACGCATGGCTTTTCTACATGCCCCGAAATCTGGAACAGCTTCGTGCCATGGTTATTCTCGCGGCCAAAGCTTTTGAACCACGCCGCGCCGCGCCGCAGGATGGTTGGAACAACGGCAATGCTCTCGACATTGTTCACCGTCGTTGGGCAGCCATACAGACCTGCGCCTGCTGGGAATGGCGGCTTCAGGCGGGGTTGCCCCTTTTTGCCTTCAAGGCTTTCGATCATCGCGGTTTCTTCGCCGCAAATATAGGCGCCTGCGCCGCGATGGACGAACACGTCAAAGTCATAGCCTGACTTCGCTGCATTCTTGCCCAGCAGACCGGCTGCATATGCCTCGGCAACAGCTTTTTCGAGGACCTTGGCTTCGAAAATATATTCGCCGCGAATGTAGATATAG
>CAZCXQ010000209.1:0-3853 GCA_964502655.1 uncultured Sphingorhabdus sp. | reverse complement strand
CATTCGCGGCGTTCCTGCGCGCGGACAACTTCGCGATAGTTTTTGGCGACGGTCAGCATGCCCATGACGACATATTCGGCGATGGTGATCGCGTTAATGCCTGCGCCATTGGTGACAACACAGCCCTGCGCCTTCAACTGCGCCAGCGGCATGCCGTCGACGCCGGCATAGATACTGTTCAGCCATTTCATGTTGGTCGCGGCATTGATGACCGTGGCCATATCGCCCTTGTCATACATGTCGAACCAGCCAATCTCCGCCTGCGGTGCGAGAGCGAGCGCCTCTTCCTTCGACATGAAGAAATGCGGCTCGATCCAATCGGGCAAGCGCGGTTCAATCAGGGGGCGCACAAGCCCCGACATCACAAGTTTCGTTTTGGTCATTTTCTTCTCCCCTCCCGTAAACGGGAGGGGCCGGGGGTGGGCATCTCCCATGTTAAAATCGTGACGTGATCGCATTCGGCCAAGCCCACCCCTAACCCCTCCCGCCTGCGGGAGGGGAATGCTGGCAGCTCAAACATCCAACTTCCAATCCCAACCAAGCGGGTCGCCGTCCATGACTTCAACGCCTTTGGCGATGAGGTCGTCGCGGATGGCATCGGACTTGGCGAAGTCTTTTGCGGCGCGCGCGTCCTTGCGTTCGGCGAGGGCGGCTTCGATTTCGGCTTCGGTGATGACGGCTGATTTAGGGCGGATGCGGAGGTCGGCGCGGTTTAGACTTTGGAGGTTCAGACCCAGAACTGCGTCCATCGCGCCAATCGCGGCAAGATGCTGTGCAACGTCGACCTTCTTCAAGCCGATGAGCGTTTCTAGCGATGTTATTGCGACAGCCGTGTTGAGGTCATCTTCGACTGCAGCAGCGAAGTCTTTAAGCGCCGCCGAAATCGCTGGAGCAACGTCACCCTGAACTTGTTTCAGGGTCCATTTATCAGCTTCAACGGTCGGTTCGGTGGGCACGATGGATGCTGAAACAAGTTCAGCATGACGGGTTTGGGTATCAGCATGACGTGCTTTAAGGTTTGAGACAGCCATCACCATCCGCTTCAACCGCACCAGCGCCGCCTGCAATCCCTCCCAGCTAAACTCCAGCTCGCTGCGGTAATGCGCTTGCAGGCACATCAGGCGGTAGGCGAGGGGGTGGAAGCCCTTGTCGATCAGCAATTGCACGCGCAGGAACTCGCCCGATGATTTGCTCATCTTGCCGCTGCGTTCGATTAGGAAATTGTTGTGCATCCAAAATTGTGCGCCGCTGTGGTCCCCGCCGCAGCGCGCCTGATTTTGGGCGATTTCATTGGGGTGGTGTATTTCGCGATGGTCAATGCCGCCGGTGTGGATGTCGAACGGCAGGCCAAGCAGCGCCTCTGACATCACCGAGCATTCCAGATGCCAGCCCGGCGCGCCTTTGCCCCATGGGCTGTCCCATTCCATTTGCCGCGTTTCGCCCGCGGGTGTCTTGCGCCAGATGGCAAAGTCGGCGGCGTGGCGTTTGCCTTCGACCTCTTCGATGCGGCCTTCTCCGTCCTCGGTCTTGGCACGGGCCAATGCGCCATAATTGGCAACGGTCGAGGTATCGAAATACAGACCCGATTCCAATTCGTAGCAATGCTTGTCGGCAATGCTTTTGGCGTACTCGATCATCGCGGGCACATATTCGGTCGCAATCGACCAATGCGCGGGCTGACGGATGTTCAGCGCCTTGATGTCGTCCCAATACGCTTGCGTATAATGCTTTGCGATGTCCCAGATCGACTGCGCTTTTTCCGCCGCCATCTTCTCCATCTTGTCCTCGCCCGCGTCGGCGTCGTCGGTCAGATGGCCGACATCGGTGATGTTGATGACATGGGTGAGCTTATAGCCCTTATATGACAGCACCCGGCCAAGCGTGTCGGCAAAAACATAGGCGCGCATGTTGCCGATGTGCGGGTAATTATAGACCGTCGGGCCACAGGTATAAACGCGCGCCTCGCCAGCGTGGACGGGGGTGAAGGTTTCGAGTTGCCGGGTCAGGCTGTTGAAGAGTTTAAGCTCGGACATGGATGGTTCCTTGCGTTGCCAAACTGGAATCGTCAACACTCACCGTAGCCCTGAGCCTGTCGAAGGGCGTTTATCGGTGTGCGCTACAGTCGAAAGGCGCCCTTCGACGGACGCAGGCGCTGCCTGCAGCTCAGGGCTACGGTAATATTTTAAAACCCGTCCGAGCTGATCGCTTGATCAACACTCACCGTAGCCCTGAGCCTGTCGAAGGGCGTTTATCGGTGTTGCGCTGTGGTCGAAAGGCGCCCTTCGACGGACGCAGGCGTTGCCTGCTGCTCAGGGCTACGGTAATATTGTTCACTCGCGCATCGGCCGCGGCGTAGCTGTGTGAAAGGCAAGCCTATTCCTCGTCAAACAAGCCGGCGAGCTGTTCGATCATCGTGCCGCCCAATTGTTCAACGTCCATGATGGTGACGGCGCGTTTGTAATAACGGGTGACATCATGGCCGATGCCGATCGCGACCAATTGCACGGGCGATCGCGTTTCGATCATTTCAATAACCTTGCGCAAATGCTGTTCCAGATAGCCGCCATGGTTGACCGACAAGGTGCTGTCATCGACGGGCGCGCCGTCCGAAATGACCATCAATATGCGGCGGTCTTCGGCACGCGCGATCAGGCGGTTGTGCGCCCACAGCAGTGCTTCGCCGTCGATATTTTCTTTCAGCAAACCTTCGCGCATCATCAGGCCAAGGTTGCGCTTGGCATGACGCCATGGCTCATCGGCTTTTTTGTAGACGATGTGGCGCAAGTCGTTGAGGCGGCCGGGCATGGGTTGCCGTCCAGCGGCGAGCCAATCTTCACGCGCTTGGCCGCCTTTCCACGCACGGGTGGTGAAGCCCAAAATTTCGGTTTTGACGCCGCAACGTTCCAATGTGCGCGCCAATATGTCGGCGCTGATCGCCGCAATGCTGATCGGGCGTCCGCGCATCGATCCGCTATTGTCGATAAGCAAGGTCACAACCGTATCGCGGAAATCGGTTTCGCGTTCGACCTTGTAGGACAGAGAGCTGCCCGGCGAGACGACGATGCGCGCGAGCCGCGCTGCGTCGATCATGCCTTCTTCCTGATCGAAATCCCAGCTGCGGTTTTGCTGCGCCATCAGGCGGCGTTGCAAGCGGTTGGCGAGCTTTGTCACCACCGATTGCAGGTTGGACAATTGCTGGTCGAGATAGGCGCGCAGCCGGTTCAGCTCTTCTTCGTCGGCAAGCTCGGTCGCGGTGATGGTCTCGTCATATTTGGTCGACCAGATTTTGTAATCGCTTTGCGGCAGATGGTCCCAATTGCGGCGCTGCGGGGTGACGGGTTGCATGCCGTCATCGCCCATTTCGCCGTCGGCACCGTCCTGATCGTCCATATCCTCGCCGTCATAATCGGCCTCGGTTTCTTCGCCTTCGCCTTGTTGCGGTTCAGCGCGTGCTTCGGCTTGGCCAGCTTCGCCTTCGCCATCATCGTCGCTGTCGCCATCTTGGTCTTGGCTGTCTTCGGCATCGTCGCCGCCTTCATCCGCATCGGACGGGTCGACATCGCCCTCGGTCAGGTTCAGATGCTCGAGCATCGATTGCGTGCGCGCGGCAAATGCACCCTGATCGTCAAGCGCGAGGGCAAGCGCATCAAGATCGCTGCCTGCCTTTTCCTCAATCCAACCACGCAGCATATCGACGCCCGCAACCGCCGCGTCCGGGACCGGCGCGCCCGTCAGGCGTTCGCGCACGATGAGCGATAAGGCGGTCGAAATCGGAACTTCATCAGCGGACTGTGCGCGGCTGATCGGGTCGGTGCGCAATTTGAGTTCAAGCGCGTGGCCCAGATTTGCGGCA
>CAZCXQ010000208.1:0-3889 GCA_964502655.1 uncultured Sphingorhabdus sp. | reverse complement strand
TGCCGAACAACCAATCAATGCGCCGCCCGCGAATGCCAATTTCGGCACTGACTGCCAGCCACCATCGCTGATCGCGCGTGCGCCATAAGAAACCCGCTTGCCGCCGGCCAAAATCTTCTTGACCTCAGGATGCGTTTTCCAGCGCTGCAGTTCTTCGAAGGGTGACAGATATGGGTTGGAGTAATTCAACCAAACCACAAAGCCCAAGGCCACTTGGTTGTTCGCTTGATGGTACAGAAATGCGCCACCATTTGCGTCGGTCAATGGCCAGCCTTGGCTGTGAATGACGCGACCTGCCGAATGTTGTTCAGCCGGAATGTCCCACAATTCTTTAAGACCGATGCCATAAACCTGCGGCTCGCAATCCTTGTCCAATCCGAACTGCGGTTTAATCAATTTAGTCAGATGTCCACGCACACCTTCGGCAAAGAAGGTATATTTGGCATGCAGCTCCATGCCGGGCATATAATCATCTTTGTGGCTGCCATCGCGCGCGACGCCCATGTCGCCTGTTGCCACGCCCTTGACCGAGCCGTCCGCATTATAGAGAATTTCTGCAGCCGAAAATCCGGGGAATATTTCCACACCCAGATTTTCCGCCTGCCCCGCAAGCCAGCGGCACAAATTGCCAAGCGAGCCTGTGTAGGTGCCTTTATTGTGCATGAAACCCGGCGTCAGGAAATGCGGTATGTTAAACTTGCCGGTCTTGGTCATCATCCAATGCTGGTTATCGTTCACAGGCGTATCCGCCAATGGGCAGCCCATATTGCGCCAATCCGGCAGCAGCTCGTCAAGCGCCTTTGGATCTATGACAGCGCCGGATAAAATATGCGCGCCAACCTCTGACCCTTTTTCCAATATGCAAACGCTGGTGTCGGGTGACTGCTGCTTAATGCGTATCGCTGCGGATAACCCTGCTGGCCCCGCACCAACAATAACAACGTCATATGGCATCGACTCGCGTTCACTCATTGCCTTTATCCTTTACCCGGCATGTAAATCAGGCCATCCGAATTTTCGGACAGGTCGTGGAAATTGCCATGCCAAGCAATTGACCCTGTCGTCAACAAGTGACTGAAGGGATTTATGGGGGATCGTGCAGAAATAGCAGCCTTGGCGGCTGTTGAATCATTAACTGGCTGGTGGGCACTGGCCGGTGTGGATTCTGCCGTGGGCGATGAAACCGTCAACTGGCTGGCCGCCGATGAAGTGACGGATCCTGCAAAACCGGCTGTTACCGCCACTAATAGTGCCGCCAATGCCCCTGTTGCACCGCAAGTCCCCTCCATTGCCTGGCCCAATGATATTGCGACCTTGCGGCAGATGGTCCGCGATGGCGCACCGCTTCCTGGCAACGACCTCGGCCCGGTTCATATTCCCCCGATTGGCCCGGAACACAGCGGGATTGTCATCATATCGGATTTACCAGATTTAACAGACGCCGACGAAGCAACCGCGGGAACGTCTGCGGTGCACATTTTGCTGGAACGTATGTTGGCGGCGATTGGTATCAACATTTCGGATTGTTACCGGACGTGGCTTGCAACCACCGTGCCGGCGACGGGGGAGCTTCCCGATCATATTCTGCCGGAATTGGGCCTTTATATGCGCCATCAACTCAGCCTCATTAAACCCACATCGGTGATTTTACTCGGTTCATCCGCCTGCAAGGCTCTGTTAGACGCCGATCTTATGAACGCCCGCGCAGAATTACGGAATGTTAACCATGATGGCCGCAATATCGCCGCATTGACGACATTCCATCCGCGTACGCTTATCGCGCGACCTGCCATGAAGGCACAGGCGTGGAGAGATCTGCAGATGTTTGCAAAAAGGGACGCTTTGTGAGCGCCAAGAACGTGCACAGCGCAAATATGCGTAACCGCCGAATGCGCGCGCTTAGGTGGCTTGGCCCACTTTTGGCGCTGTCACCGCTGGCGGCTGCGCACGCAAATACCAGCGAGGGTTTTCGTACCATCGTATCTACGCAGGTTGCTCCAACGGTTTTGGATGCCAAGGAAAAGGCCGTTTTTTCGGCAGTTTACGACGCAATTCGAAACCAGAAATGGGATGAGGCTGCACGGTTAATCGATGAAGCGCCGCAAGGCCCAATGGCCGCGATGGCGCGCGCCGAATTATATCTTGCCCCCGACAGTCCAAAGGTTGAGGTCGCGCAATTGCACGATCTTTTGCAGTCGGCACCCTATCTGCCGCAAGCGGAACAGCTTGCCACGATGGCGCGCAAGCGTGGCGCGGATATTCTTCCTGAACGCCCGGGCATCCGGCGTTTCTCATGGCTTGGTGGTGCACCTAAGCGCGATTTGCCTGCAAACGCGGCGAGCGATAACATTCGCAGCGAGCTTCAGCAGTTCATCAAAAACGACCAGCCCTTGGCCGCCGAACAATATCTGGAAACCAAGGTCGAAGAGCTTTCACCCGAAGCATTGACCGAGCTTCAATACCGCGTCGCATGGTCCTATTATATCGAAAATGATGACCAGTCTGCGAAACGCGTTGCTTCACTCGCGCGCACGGCCGGCGGTGAATGGGGCACACAGGCGGCATGGGTGCATGGCTTGGCATCGTGGCGGTTGGGTGAATATGCGGACGCTTATGAGGCATTTGACGTGGTCTCACGCCTCGCGGCCAATGACGACCTAAAGGCAGCAGGTCTATTTTGGGGCGCGCGCGCGGCGATGGCAGCGAAATATCCACAATTTGTGCAGCCAAAAATGCAAAAAGCGGCGCAGCTGCCCGAAACCTTTTATGGTCTGTTGGCGAGCGAAGCGCTCGGCATGGAGCCCATCGCCCGCCGGGCCGCCAAAGTCGTAAAGCTTGATTGGGCCAGCCTTAAAGATCAGCAGAATGCAATCCTTGCGGTCGGCTTGGCGGAAATTGGCCAAACGAAACTTGCAGATGAAGCGCTGCGCCATCAAGCGCGCATCGGCGATGCAAGGCAGCATACAAATCTGGCGCAGCTGGCCGGATCGCTGAACCTTGCCTCGACCCAATTTTGGCTGGGTCATTATGGCCCCGCACGCAACCAGAGCAACGCCATGGCGCGCTATCCCATGCCAAATTGGGAACCTCTCGGTGGGTGGCGGGTAACGCCGGCACTTGTCTATGCGCACACGTTGCAGGAATCCAACTTCCGCACGGACGTGGTTAGCCCGGCGGGCGCACGTGGGCTCATGCAGGTGCGGCCGGGCACCGCGCAGGATATGGCGCGGGCACGGGGCGCATCATTTGCTGCATCACAACTGGATCGTCCTTCGATCAATCTCGAATATGGACAGTCCTATCTCGAAAAATTGCGCGATTTGCCCGCCACGGGTGGCCTGCTGCCGAAAGTGATTGCGGCCTATAATGCAGGCCCCGGCCCGCTTGCGCGGTGGAACAGCGAAATTCGCGACAATGGCGATCCGCTGCTTTTCATTGAATCCATCCCTTATTGGGAAACGCGGGGCTATGTCGCGATTATCCTGCGCAACTATTGGATCTACGAGATGCGAACAAACAAGGCGTCGGGCAGCTTGAAAGGGCTCGCCCAATATATGTGGCCGAAATTCCCGGACGCCAATGGCACCGTAACCGCGCGCCGCGTCACAGGAGGCTCAATTGCCGCTCGATAACAACATGGCTTTCAAACCCGTCAATATTGCCCTTCTTACGGTATCCGACACGCGTGGACCGGATGAGGACACCAGCGGCGATTTATTGGCTGAACGCATCAGGACGGCGGGGCACAAGATCATCGAACGCGCAATTTTGCGTGACGATACCGCGTTGATTACCGCCCGGCTGCACAATTGGATCGATGACGAAAATATCGACGTTGTCATATCCACGGGCGGCACCGGGCTCACCGGGCGCGATGTGACGCCGGAGG
>CAZCXQ010000207.1:0-3927 GCA_964502655.1 uncultured Sphingorhabdus sp. | reverse complement strand
GGCGATGCACTGGTGCTGGATGCACCCAAGTTCAGCGAAACGGCGGAAGGCAAAAAGCGCGTTGCGGCCAATATCGCCAAATCCGCGCGCAAGGAGCGCAAGGGCGAACGCCGCGCGCGCGGTTCCGTGTCGGACAAGCCCAAGGACAACAAACGCAGCCAAATGGCCGCCGGCAAGAAAATCGCCGCCAAAAAGCCAGTGATCAAAAAAGCCGTCAGCAAGAAACCGGCCGTGAAGAAGAAATGAGTGCATCGCGGCCATGTCATGACCGGAGATATACGGCGTGACTGTGCGTCTCGCCATTTTTGATTGCGACGGCACGCTGGTCGACAGTCAGGCAAATATTTGCATGGCGATGGAGCATGCCTTTGAAGAGGCGGGGCTGACGCCCCCGATGCGGCATGAAACGCGGCGTGTGGTCGGATTGTCTTTGGTGGAATCGATGCGGATGTTGTTGCCAGAGGCAGCAGACGATCTGCACCATGATTTGGCCGACAAATACCGCGCGGCATTTTGGACATTGCGCAGCAACGGTCTGGTCGATGAACCATTATATGACGGCATGGCGGCGCTTTTATCCTCTCTGGATGAAAGCGGCTGGATGCTGGGCGTCGCTACCGGCAAGTCCGACCGGGGGCTGACGCGCTGCCTCGACCATCACGCACTCCGGCCCTTGTTCGTCACGTTGCAGACGGCGGATCGCCACCCGTCAAAGCCACATCCGTCGATGGTGTATCAAGCCTTAGCCGAAGCAGGTGCCGACGCCGCCAATGCCGTTGTCATTGGCGATACGGTATATGACATCCATATGGGCCGTGCGGCGGGGACGCGCACTGTCGGGGTCAATTGGGGCTATCACAGCGTGGACGATTTACGCGAGGCAGGCGCGGATTACATTGCCGAGAGCATGGACCAGCTTCAAATCTATCTGGAGAATTTTGCATGACGCCTAATGATGACAAGGCGCGCGACGATACGCAGGCGCAATATCGGTTTCTGGTCATCAATCTGTGCCGGATTGGCGGCGCGATTATGTTGGTGACAGGGCTCGCCGTCATCGCGCGTCAGGCCTTTGGCCTGCCCATCGCCGCGGGTTATGTGCTGTTTCTGATCGGCATGTTCGCCTTCCTGCTCGTGCCGGTGTTTCTGGCCAAAAAGTGGAAGAGCAAGCCGCTGCCATGAGACGATTTTGGAAAGAGGTTACCCTAGAGCCAAGCAGTTTTGGACATGCGGTGCGGCTGGATGGCCGGCCGATTAAAACGCCTACGCACAATGTGCTCGCGCTGCCGACGCAAAAGCTGGCGGATGCGGTGGTGGCCGAATGGGATGCGGTGGAAAAGACTGTCGACCCGCTGTTGATGCCGATGACGGGCTTTGCCAACGCGGCGATTGATCGCATTGGTCCCGATAGGGATGGCTTTGCCGCCGCGATTGCGGCCTATGGCGAAACCGATCTGTTTTGTTATCGCGGCGCTGCGGGTGAAGCATTGGCGGATCGGCAAGCCGAAATCTGGGACCCGTGGCTCGACTGGGCCCGCACCCGTTATGATGTCAGCTTTGTGATTGTCGAGGGCATCATGCACCAGCCACAGCCCGAAGCGACGCTCGAAGCCTTGCGCACTGCGGTGGCGGCACGCGGCACGTTTGAACTGGCCGCCATGGCAAAGCTGGCGCATTTGTCGGGCTCGCTGATCGCCACGCTGGCGATTGTCGAACGCGCAGGAACGCCGGAAGATATCTGGAACGCCAGTTGCCTCGACGAACTGTGGCAGGAAGAATTGTGGGGCGAGGACCATTGGGCGCAGAAAAACCGTGATGACCGCGCGCGTGAATTCATGGCCGCCGTCCGGTTTCTCGACCTGCTGGCGCCGGGTGTGTAAGCTTAACCATAGGTAAAAGCCTATCTTGGGGGAGATTGGGATCAGACTTATGTGCATGCAGCATGTAAGGAAATCCCGATGACAGACTCTTCGCCCAAAAATACCGCGATATTCACGTTAAGGCCGTTGCCCAAGGCGGCATTTGTCGCGGGCTATGCCGGTTTGCTGCCGCAGATTTTTGCCGCTGTGCTGGTGTTTTCCGGAACGGAATATCGCTGGATTGGGCTTGCTGCCGCTTATGGCTATGCCGCGTTTATCTTCAGCTTTTTGGGCGGCATGTGGTGGGGACTGGGCGTCACCACGCGCCGTGATGATGCGTCGGCAACCGCGATATTCGCGCTGGCTGTGGCACCAAGCTTGCTGGCGTTCGCCACCTATCTGCCGTGGATATGGGGCTGGGAATGGCCCGGACCGTCGCTGGCGTGGCTTGGGTTTTTCGTGCTGGGTTCACCGCTGGCGGATCGCTGGCTTTCCGCGCGCTGCCAGTTACCGGACGGCTGGATGAAGCTGCGCTGGCACCTGTCGATCGGTTTGGGCGGGATTACGCTGTTGCTCGCAGCGGTCGCCCCGACCGCTTAAGACGCCGCAAGGTCGCGCACGAAGCCAATGAGTCCCTTTTGCCGGCGGCGCTTCATGCGTTCTGCGGCCAGAATCTGGCGGACCTTTTCAAAGCAGGTCTGCACATCGTCATTGATAAGGACATAATCATAGCCGTCCCAGTGGCCGATTTCGGCCTTGGCGCGGCTCATCCGGTCGGCGATGACCGCTTCGCTGTCTTGCGCGCGGCTATATAGGCGGCGTTCGAGTTCTTCGATCGATGGCGGCAAGATGAATACGCGCACCACATCGGGGCCAGCTTCCTGATACAGCTGCTGCGCGCCTTGCCAGTCAATGTCGAACAAGACGTCGCATCCGGCGGCAAGCTTTTCTTCCACAGGGCCCTTTGGCGTGCCGTAGCGATGGCCAAAAACATGCGCCCATTCGAGGAATTCGCCGTCTGCGGCCATTTTTTTGAAGGTGGCTGTGTCGGTGAAATGGTAATGGACGCCCTCAATTTCACCGGGCCGCGGTTCGCGCGTGGTGTAGGAAACCGATAAGGCGATTTTTTCGTCCGCTTCCAACAACATGCGTGAAAGCGTCGATTTACCTGCACCTGAAGGTGACGAAAGCACGAATAGGAGGCCCCGGCGTTCCAGTTCGTGCGGCTTATGATTATCCGTATTGCCCATAGCCGCTAGTGCGCGAAAGGGCAGGGCGGCGTCAAGAGGGAAGCTTTAGTGGCAATGAAAGCGCGTTAGCCTTCTTTGCGGCCCTTGCGCTGATCATATATGCTTTTCGCCGCAATTGCCCCGCCGACAAGCAATAGCCCCGGTATCGAGCGCGTCGCCAAACGTGTGGCCACGAGGCCAATGCCTGCACCCAACAAGCCATGGCCACTTTTGCGGCCAATCACTTCACCGACAACGGCGCCTGCGATGGATTTTAGCATTATCGGTCTCCTAAACCATGCGTCATCTTACACTTACCCACTTCGTCATCCTGAACTTGTTTCAGGATAACGCATCAACCTCGCTTGTTATCCTGAAATAAATTCAGGATGACGAGGAACCGAGATCAAACCATATCTTCCGGTCTGACATGGGTATCGAAGGTTACTTCGTCAACCAGTCCAGACGCTAACGCCGCTTCGCGCAGGGTGGTTCCATTTTTATGTGCGGCCTTGGCAATGTTGGCCGCATTGTCATACCCAATGACGGGCGCAAGCGCGGTGACGAGCATGAGCGAGCGTTCGACAAGCTCCGCAATGCGGTCGCGATCCGGTTCAAGCCCGGCGACGCAGTTTTTGGCAAAGCTGTCCATCCCGATGCTGAGCAACTCCACCGAACGCAGCACATTGGCCCCGATGAGCGGTTTGAAGACGTTCAGCTGCAAATGTCCCTGCAATCCGCCAATCGTCACCGCCTGATGATTGCCCATGACCTGCGCCGCGACCATCGTCAGCATTTCGCACTGCGTCGGGTTCACCTTGCCCGGCATGATCGAGCTG
>CAZCXQ010000206.1:0-3937 GCA_964502655.1 uncultured Sphingorhabdus sp. | reverse complement strand
TCGCTGCGCGACCGCATCTGCGCGGCGTTTGAAGCCATCGAACGCGAAGCCGGATCAGACGCATCATTCGAATATATCCCTTGGGATCGCAGCGACCATGACGGTTCGCCCGGCGGTGGCGGCGTGCGCGGCGTGATGAAGGGTAAAATCTTTGAAAAGGTCGGCGTAAACGTCTCGACCGTCGGGGGCAGCTTCAACCCCGAATTTGCCAAGACCATCCATGGCGCGGCCGAAGACCCCAGTTTTTTTGCGACCGGCATCAGCCTCGTCGCGCATATGGCCAATCCGCATGTGCCAGCGGTGCATATGAACACGCGCTATCTTGTGACGACGAAAAGCTGGTTTGGCGGCGGTGCTGATCTCAACCCGCCCATCCCCTATGAAGAAGACACGGCCGACTTCCACGCCCGCCTGCGTGCGGCGTGCGCGCCTTATGGCCCCGACGTGTACGAACGTTATCGCAAATGGGCGGAGGATTATTTCTGGATCCCCCATCGCAACGTGCATCGCGGTGTTGGCGGTATTTTCTACGATCATCTGGAAAACAGCAGCGACGCGCTTTTCGAGCAGAATTTTGCACTGACCCGCGATGTCGGTGAAGCTTTCCTCGATATCTTTCCCAAGCTGGTGCGCCGCCGGATGAATCAGCCATTCACCGCCGAAGAAAAGCAGGCGCAGCGCCGCTGGCGCGGGCTCTATGCCGAATTCAACTTGGTATATGACCGCGGCACGACCTTTGGCCTGAAAACCGGCGGGAATGTCGACGCGATTTTGATGAGCCTTCCGCCCGACGTCGCGTGGGATTAATCCTAAATGCCATATAGCCCGATTGCCGATGGCGAGCTTGGTGCCATTGTAACCTCGCTGGAAATGACCAGCCGCCCGCCGTTGCGCGCGCTGCCCGCGTCAGATTTGCGGCTAGAGCCATGGAACGCCCCGCATGCCGACAAATACCGGACGCTCTATCGCCGCATTGGCGAACCATGGCTGTGGTTCTCACGCCTTGAGATGGATGACGATACGCTGATTGCGACCATTCACGACCCCAAGGTCCGGATTTGGGCGGTGGTCGACAGGCGCGGGATTGAAGTTGGCATATTGGAACTCGATTTCAGAACCGATGGCGCATGTGAAATCGCCTTTTTCGGCCTGATCCCTGAACTTGCTGGCAAGGGCCACGGCAAATGGTTGATGGCCATGGCGCTTCAGCTCGGCTGGGCAGAAAAGGGCGTGCAGCGCATGTGGGTGCATACATGCACGCTCGACGGTCCGACCGCGCTAAGCTTCTATCAAAAGGCCGGGTTCACTGCCTATCAACGGCAATTGGAGACATTTGCGGACCCGCGGATCAGCGGCCTCATCCCGCGCGATGCAGCGCCGCATATTCCCATTATTGAGGTGCAGTCTGCGCCCCAAGCTGACGATTAACCGCCGTCGCAGCGATCACATAGATAACAGCCTCAACCGCCGCGAAAAACGCGCTGACTGCGGCTTGGACGACGGGAACGCCGCCTTCGCCCGCAATTGCTTCGCATATCCCGGCGACGGCATCACCAACGATCCCTGACACTAGTCGTATAGCGACCGCGATAAACAGCGTCAGTATCACTATGGCCCAACCGCATGTGCGCGTTGTTGCCCAAGTCTGTTTCACCGCGTCTATGATGCCAAGTCCCGGTTGTTGCGCGATGACCGCTGGCAGCACGGCAAAGCGGCCCGTGAGATAAAGGCCGGGAATGATGAACAGCAAAAACCCCGCAAATGTCGCCCAGCCGGTCAATATGGTCGCGGTCAAATATGTCGGGAACAATGCGGCGGCGATGACAAGTGCGTCGCCGACCTGGGCCAATTTGCGTCCCGAAATCAGGACGTAAAGCGCAAGGCTGCCATACATTGTGACAAGCATCGCCGGCAACAAGACCGGCCAATTCGCGGCGAAATAACCGCTGAACGCCACGATCACTTTGGTTGTATCGTCAAAGCTTTCAAGGACGAGCGGTGGTGCCAAATAGCCCGCGATCCAGTTCGACATGAAAATGAAAAAGCCCGCAATGGCGATAATGGCTTCACGGTGCGCCGCGAATGAAGCGCGCGCATCTTTTGCCACCGCACGATAATCAAGCTTCTTTTGCATATACACTCCCTGACCCTTGGCGGGGTAGAGGCTGACTTATCCGGTGGCAAGCGGCTTGCACCATGCTAAGCAGCGCGAATGAAGATCGATGGCAATATTGATTGGGACGTTTCCGAAGGGCTAACCCCCTATCCCGAAGCCGTTGCCCGTATGGAAACATTGCAGGCGGCGATCCGTGAGGAAAACGCACGGGAACTTATCTGGTTGCTGGAACACCCGCCATTATACACCGGCGGAACGAGCGCGGACCCGGCAGAATTGTTGAGCACCGCATTTCCCGTGTACGACACCGGACGCGGCGGACGGTACACCTATCATGGGCCGGGGCAGCGTGTGGGCTATGTCATGCTTGACCTTGCCAAGCATTGCAAAGATGTCCGCTGTTATGTGCATGCGCTTGAGGGCTGGGTGATCGCCGCGCTTGGCCGTTTCGGGGTGGAGGCACGCCGCGCCGAAGGCCGTGTTGGCATATGGTGCGACACCAAAAATGGTGAGGAAGCAAAAATCGGTGCAATCGGCGTGCGCATCCGCAGATGGGTGACGATGCACGGCTTTGCGGTCAATATTACGCCGGATTTGAATCATTTCGGCGGCATCGTCCCGTGCGGGATATCCGAATATCCGGTCACAAGCCTCGCCGACCTCGGCATTGACGCATCAATGCAGGACTTCGACGCAGCCTTGCGCGCCGCCTTCCCCGACTTTCTCATTAACCTTGCCAAAGCGGGCGGAAATTGTACGGTCGCGCCGCAATAGAGATATGAGGACAATATGCGTTTCACCATCATAGTAGCTGCCTTTGCAGCCTTGCTGGCATTGTCCGCCTGTGGCGGTGGCAAAGAAGACAATCAGGTCACCGAAACGCGGATGGATAATCTCGAAAACCTTAAAGGCACGATCAGTGACGACATGATTAACACCGACGAATCCACCGATGAGGCACCTGTTGAAGCGATGCCCGTGCGTGCCGATACCGATGCTGCAAAAGCAACGCCGGAAGAAAGTGACGAACCCAAAACCGATGGTTCAGATGAACCAAAAATTGAAGAACCAAGCGAGCCAAAGTGATCTTAAGTAGCGCCATACAACTGCCCTGTGGGGCCGTACTCAAAAACAGAATAGCAAAAGCCGCGATGACCGAGGGGCTGGCGGACACGCAAGGCGTGCCCACGCCCGAGTTGCAGCGCCTGTACGGTATCTGGTCGGATGGAGGCGCGGGTCTGCAGATTTCCGGCAACATCCACATTGACGCCGACCATTTGGAACGGCCCGGAAACGTCTTTTTCAGCGGACAGCCGGACGAAGCGATGATGGACGCGCTCAAATCATGGACCAAGGCCGCGACGCGCAATGGCAACCATTTTTGGGCACAGATCAGCCATGCGGGCCGCCAGACCATGCGCGGCATCAATCCACGTCCAAAAGCGCCGTCAGCGGTCAAGCTGGGCCTGCCCGGCGGACAATTTGGCATGCCGGTGGCACTGACTGAGGATGAAATCCTAAACCTGATTGGCCGTTTCGGCCAAGCGGCACTGCATTGCCAAAATGCGGGGTTTACGGGCGTTCAAATCCATGCAGCGCACGGCTATTTGATCTCACAATTCCTCAGCCCGAAGTCAAACCAGCGCACCGATCGTTGGGGGGGCAGCCTCGTCAACCGTGCGCGTTTTTTGATGTTTACCGTCAACACCGTCCGGACTTTGGTTGGCCCTCAGTTCCCGATTTCGGTCAAGCTAAACAGCGCGGATTTCCAACGCGGCGGTTTTGCTTTTGAAGACAGCCTTCAGGTGGCCCGCTGGCTTC
>CAZCXQ010000205.1:0-3946 GCA_964502655.1 uncultured Sphingorhabdus sp. | reverse complement strand
TGAGGAGAATTAAGTCATGGCACAGTGGTCCGATCCACGGGTAACCGGGACCCAGTCAAGTCTTGCAGGTACGCGCGCAGGCGACGTTGCTGTCGACGCTGGTCTGCGTTCGCACATGCTCAAGGTTTATAACTATATGGCGTCAGGCGTCTTGCTGACAGGCATCGTTGCGATGCTGTTTGCACAGACCGAACTGGCACGAAATCTGATGGTGAACCCAAGCCTGATGAGCTGGGTAATCATTTTGTCGCCGCTGGTTGTCGTAATGGCGATGAGTTTTGGCCAAGGTAAGTTTTCTGCTTCCACGCTTCAGGCGATGTTCTGGGGATTTGCAGTATTGATGGGCCTATCGCTGGCACGCATCTTCATGATGTTCACCGGTGAGTCCATCGCGCAGACGTTCTTTGCAACGTCAGCCGCTTTCGCGGGATTGAGCTTGTGGGCTTACACCACGAAGAAGGACATTAGTGGCTGGGGAAGCTTTCTGGTCATGGGTATGGTCGGCTTGATTGTTGCATCGATCGTCAACATCTTCCTCGGCTCCGACACTTTGGGTTGGGTTATCAGCTGCGCAGGTGTGCTCATCTTCGCTGGTTTGACCGCTTATGATACACAACGTATCAAAAGCGAGTATTTCTACCTTCAGGGTACAGAAATGATCGGCAAGGCTGCAGTCATGGCGGCACTGACGCTGTATCTGGACTTCATCAACATGTTCCAGTTTTTGCTGAGCTTCCTCGGTAACCGCGAATAAGTCATCCGCTGTTCACCTTGAACGCCACAATATGGCCCGGTGGGAAACCACTGGGCCATTTTCTTTGGGATTTTGTCGAACAGGGCTTTTCATTCGAACGAAAATCCTGTTGGAATCAAGAATGTTAAATCGGAGAGAGCAAATGCGTCGGGGCATAAAAAATCTAGCTGCCATCATCATGGTGACTGCAGTTGCAGCCTGCGCCCCTGCGCCCGTAAAAGTCGCGCCACCACCCATTCCGCTTCCTGCACCGCCGCCACCTCCGCCCGCTATGCCTTTGCCACCGGGCGGGGCAGCATTGTCGATGACGATCCCACCGGTTGGGATCGATGGCGTTCGCGTAACGCCAAATCGCGGCTTAAGCCGTGACGAACAAATCTGGCATTTTCGGTCGGCTTTGAACGTAGCGGCATTGAATTGCCAAGGGCCTGTATGGGGTCAAATCGCGACCGAGTATAATAAGTTCATTATCATCCATAAGGTGCTCTTGTCGAAAACCAGCAAAGCGGTCGACCGTGAATATGTCGCCCGATACCCCGGACAAAATGGCCTGCGGGTTCGCGATACGCGTATGACCGATCTGTATAATTATTTCGCCTTGCCGCCCGTCCGCGCCCAATATTGTGACATGGCGCTGCGCAAGCTGACTGAGGCAAATACTGTCCCCACGGGGGTATTGCCGGAATATGCGATTGGCGGCTTGGCCGATATTGATGGCGTGTTTGTCAATTTTTACGATGCATATGTGAAATATGAACGCGATCTTGCCGACTGGAATATGAAGTACGCGCCGAAACCCGTTGACGCCCCAATTCCGACATCAAACATGACCGCAGGGCCAGCCGCATCATCTGTGGTGCCCACAACGTCGCCATCCAATCCCGGCTAATTTTTTGAACTAACTGGCGGAAGCAGCCTGCGCCTTGGCGATGAGGGCACTGTCTATAGCTTTGGCTGCGATATAGGCGGGGCGCTCAGTGAGCCGGTCGCTATAGCGAACAAACGCATCGCGCTTCGGCATGGTGCCAAACATGACGCCCCAAACGACCTGACTGCCGACATATAGATCCGCGCCAGTAAACCTGTCGCCACAGACATATGCATTCTCGCTGAAATGCTTGTCGAGCGTATCGATAACCCGGTCATAGCTACCGTAACCGAACATCATTTCCTTTTCGGGTGCAGGGTCAAACCCGGCGGCGTGGTTTGTCACGGCGGCTTCGACGGGGCCAGCGCCAAAGAACATCCAGCGATAATAGCTGGCGCGTTCAGCCTCGGTTGGCTGTAGACCTCTTTCGGGGAATGCATCGGTGAGATAGGCGCAAATGGCGGCGCATTCGGTTACGACATGCCCGTTGTGGACGATGGTGGGAACCTTACCCATGGCATTGATGGCGAGATATTCGGGCGACTTCATTGTCGTGCCATAGTCCAGAATATGTTGTTCATACTCTGCGCCGACTTCGTGCAACGCCCAACGCGCGATCTGACCGCGTGACATGGGGTTGGTGTAGAAATCTATCTTGGACATTGCTTGCACCTCGCTCAAATGATTGTCAGGCCATGGTAATATAATCGCGCATTGCGGCGGCTTCTGCCTCAATTTTGTCGATACGGTGCTTCACCAAATCGCCAATGGAGACAAAGCCGACAAGATCATCCTCTTGGATCACAGGAAGGTGACGAATGCGCCGTTTTGTCATCAGTGATAAGGCCGACAGGATTGCCGTATCGGGCGCAACGGTGATGGCTGGTGCCGTCATTGTCTCTGCTACGGTCTTTGTCAGGAAAGCCGAACCATGGCGCGCGACACCGTAGACAATATCGCGTTCGGAAAAGATACCGACAACGGCTTTGCCTTCGACAACGGGCAGTGCACCAATCCGGTTTTCGGCAAGTCGCGAGACCACATCACCGACACTTTCATGCGGCGCAGCCGTAAACACATTGCCTTGATGGTTGGCCAATATCGCAGAAATCGTCATCGACTCTCTCCCTATGTCCTTGCCCCTGATGGAACTTATAGCATAAGGCGACCTTATCAAGCTATGACTCGCCCCTCCCGCCTCGATGATCCTGAATATGCCAACTTCGCATGGCGCCGCTATTGGCGGCTGATGCGGTGGATGTTTTGTGTGACATTGATTGTGACCGTGGGTGCGCTCGGGACATTCTGGTGGCAGAATGGGATGGTCTCCATCCACTTTTTCATCGCCACGGCCGGTGCAATAATCGGCGCGATCATGCTGACCGCCGCGCTGATGGGTCTTGTTTTCCTGTCCAGCGGGTCGGGTCATGATGAAGCCATCGACGACCCGTTTGAAGACGAAGCCGACCGGTGACGGAGGCCGTTCGAAATCTTCCAAAACGGAATGACCCGGTTTTACGGGTTGTGCCGGGCCCTGCCGATATCAATGCCAACGGCCATATCTTTGGCGGTTGGGTATTGGGGATGATGGATCAGGCCGGTGGTATCTTGGCTGGACGGATTGCCCAAGGCGCGTGCGCAACAGTGGCGATTGAGAAGATGGAATTCATCGCGCCGATATTGTTGCGCGACATTATCTCTGTCTACGCAACGCTCGAACGGCGCGGCCGCACATCCATGGGCATCCGCATTGAAGTAATCGCGACCCGCGCGCGGGGCCAACAAGAGGTCAAAGTGACCGAAGGTCTGTTTACCTTTGTTGCCCTAGATGACGATCACAAGCCACGGGCACTGCCCGAAAGCTAGAGGTTGTCGCGCCGTTCGTGCGCGATCAACAGCAGAAGGATTGATTATTCCGCCGCTGCAGCTCCATCATCACCGCTTGGCTTAACGCGGCGGGCGCGTGGTTTGCGTGCTGGCTTTTCCATATCCGCGTCGCTGTCGTTCGACGAAATCGCGATGGACGGCGGCAATACAGCGAGATCAAGACCTGCGGGTGCATCGTCTTTTTCTTCGCTGTGGTGACGGCGCGGGCCGCGATTTGCGGAACGGTTATTGTCTGAACGATCATTACGGTCGGCCCGTTCCGGACGACGTGGGCGACTTTCGCGCTGTTGTTCGCGTGGTGCGCGCTCTTCCGAATCGCCATCATCTTGCGAAACGGAATCGGTCTCCATTCCATCGGAAGAACCTTGCTCGTCATAACTCTGCGAACGATCATCATTCTGCCAATCGTCGCGGTCTTCACGATTATCTTCGCGGGG
>CAZCXQ010000204.1:0-3961 GCA_964502655.1 uncultured Sphingorhabdus sp. | reverse complement strand
TGCCGAAATCTTGTAGATGTCGGTGTTTCCTGCAACCGCCATGGAATATAATATGGTTTGCCCATCGGGCGACCAGCGCGGGGCAAAGGTCGGGTTGCGCGATTGCGTAATCAACCGCTGCCGACCGGCATCAATATCATAGACATAGATGCGTGGATTGCCGTCGACATAGGACAGATACAGGATCGATTTATAGTTGGGCGAAAAACGCGGCGTCAGCGCCGTAGACTGGCCATTGGTAATGAAGCGGTGGTTTGCGCCATCTGAATCCATGATCGCCAGGCGTTTGACGCGTTTGCCTTTGGGCCCGGTTTCGGCAATGTAGGCAATGCGGCTGTCAAAGAATGGCAGTTCGCCCGTCAGCTTCGCATAGATTGCATCGGCGCACTTATGCGCGGCCCTGCGCCATTCGCGTGGCGGCACGTTGAAGCCAAGGCGTGTGGTTTCATTGCCAAAGCCGACGTCATATAAATAACAGCCCACCGTCAGATTGCCATCGCCGCCCACGCGGACGAAACCCTGAACCAATTGTTCGACCGTGCGGCCTTTCCAATAATCAAATTGCGGTGCCGTCACCTCGGGCAAAGTGATCGCGCGCAGGCCATTGGGGCCTTGCGTTTCAAACACACCCGATGCGCGCAAGTCGGACGAGATGACTTCAGCGATCTGACGGCCAAGTGCGGCGCTGTTCCCGGCGGGCGTATCGGCCGGAGCGGGGGCCACCAATGCGGGTACGGCAATGGAGCGTGTCTTGGACGTGTCGAACTCGACCAGCTCGGGCTCATCTGTATCAGGCGCAGGCGGCGGGGTTTGCGCCATGACGCTGTGACTGCCGACAATTAGAAGCAGGAAAGAAGCGAGCTTTCGGTACAATGAGAAGGAGGTCATATGGTTCATTCCTTTATCCCGTGGCGCGCAAACGAAGTGCGTGGGTTTTCCAGACGTCATGATATTCGGGGTCAAGCCCGTCATAGGGGGATGCCGCGCGAACGGCTTGCAAGATGCAGTCCTTTAACGGCCCAGCCTGCGGTTGGTTGCTGTCGGTCACGCCGACCTGCTTATCAAAGCGCACCGACGTAAGCTTTCCCGATGGTTCAAGGCTGAGCGTGACGAATGTTTCGATTTTGTTGATGTCGATGCCCGATGGCGCGCATGCCCGAACACGGCTGCGGATTTGGCCAGCGATGCTGATGCCGACGGAGCGGCGCACTTCTGCAGCCGTCTTGGTGGCAGGCGTGCCCACCGCTTTACCAGCGCCAGGGGCCTTGCCGATATTGTTGATGCTGTCTTCGAAACTGCGGCTGAGCCCGCCGGGCTTGGCTGGCGTTGTCCCTTTGCCGCTGGTGGCGGCTGCTTTGTCCGTTTTAGGCTTTGTTGCGGCGGTCTTCACCGGCTCTTTCTTGGCCGCAACCTTCGCAACGGGCGGCGCGGTGTCGGGCTTTGCGGGTTTCTGCAAAGGCTTCGCCACCGGCTTTTCGATTTGCATCACCGGCGTTTGGGCAGGGGGCGGTTCGCTCGGCGCGGTGTCACCAGCGGCTGGCGGCGCGGATTCTTCCTGAATCGCGTCGGGCGCAGTCGAGACATCGGCAATTTCACCCACCAGCGAAACCGAAATCGATTCCTGCTTTTTAACGGTGTCGGCGGATGCCAAAAGACCCAGGCCGAATGCGCCCAGCAATATGACATGGCCGCCAATCGCAGCGCCAAGTCCGACTTTCTCGACCCGATCCATTGCCATATCGTTAGTTTTCGCCAGATGAACCTGTGGTGACCAAGCTCACGCTATTCAGGCCGGCACGGTTCAGTTCGCCCATCACGCGCATCATTTGGCCATAGCTGATCGATGTGTCGCCGCGCAGCATGATCTGGCGTGGCTTTGCCGCGTCTTGCGCGCCGGCAATTTCTTCCAGCCGCGCGGGCAGCTCACTGGGTGCTACTTGCGTGCCATCGATAAAGGTTGTGCCGGATTGATCGATGGCAATTTCGATCGGTTCCTCCGGCTGCTCAAGCGCGTTGGCGCGGCTTTCGGGAAGCTCAACCGGAACGCCCGTGACCAGCAAGGGCGCGGTGACCATGAAGATGATCAACAGAACGAGCATGACATCGACAAAGGGCGTGACGTTGATGTCCGCCATGGGCGCGCGTTGTCCCCCGCGACGCCTGCCGCGGCCACCACTGCGACCCGAAGACGTGTTCATGGCCATCGTTAAACCTCATGCTCCAACTCACGCGACAGCGTGCCGTGGAAACCGTCGGCAAAGCGGCCCATGCGCGCTTCATATTGGTTCAAACGGTGCGAAAAGCGGTTATAGGCGATGACCGCCGGAATAGCCGCGAACAAGCCAATGGCGGTCGCGAACAGCGCCTCGGCAATGCCGGGCGCGACGACGGCGAGGCTTGAATTCTGTTCGGCGGCAATCGCGGAAAAGCTGCGCATGATGCCCCAAACGGTGCCGAACAGGCCGACGAAGGGCGCGACCGATCCTGTGGTCGCAAGGAAGTTCAAACGGTTGGCCAAATGGTCGGTTTCTGCCGCAATCGTGGCGTCCATCGTTGTCGACAGCCGCTCGCGCGTTCCGGCACGGTCGATGGTTTTGCCGTTGGTCGAACGCCGCCATTCGGACATGCCTGCGGCAAATACTTTGGCGATGGGCAGGGCGCTTTGGCTATGTGCTTTGGCGAAAGCAGCGATATCCTTGCTTTCCCAAAATTCGCGTTCAAACTTCTCGCTCTGGCGGCTGATGCCCGACATTTTGATCGTGAAGCTGACGATGATGGTCCACGCCCAAATGCTGGCGAGCGCGAGGCCGATGATGACGGCCTTGACCACAAGATCAGCGTCGAGAAACAATTTAATCGGTGAAAAACCCACATTTTGGGTCGCGATGAGCAGGTCCATTATCTTCCTATTCTGCGTGTCGGTTTATGATGGGCTGAAACGCCGCAACCCAATGCGCGGGTTGTCGGCGGGGCTTGCCGTCGGGTGAAACAAAAGCCGCAGTCACCCGCGCCTCGGTCAGTATTTCGTCGCCGCGCATGACTGTTTGATGAATATCACAACTGGCCGCGCGCACCGCCTCAACGGTGCTGATAACAACCAACGCATCGTCAAAATGGGCAGGGCGTCGATATTTAATGTTCATTTCGGTGACGGCATAGGCGCCTTGGCCGTCCGCATGCACGCTTCGCTGGTCAATGCCGACACAGGCCAGCATGTCCGAACGTGCACGCTCCATGAAATGCAGATAGCGCGCATGATAGACCACACCCGAAAAATCGGTGTCCTCAAAATAGACCCGCACTGCAAACAGGTGCTGTGCGCCGTCGAAATGGCCGTGATAGGGGGTGGGCATGGGCATTGAGAAATTTGTTAACCACTTTGGAGTCCGGCGGGAAGGCTTTTTAAAGGACGTATCCGTAATTTGTCGCCTTAGGGACTCGGCATATCGCTATGTATCAAACAATCCGTCCTGCGATCCTGCTGGTGGGTTGAGGCCCAGATGTTTCCAACCCGGCGCGTTGAGGCAACGGCCACGCGCTGTGCGCGCGATAAGGCCAAGTTGCAGCAAATAAGGTTCAACGACATCCTCGATGGTGTCGCGCGGCTCAGACAAGCCAGCGGCCAGTGCTTCGACGCCGACGGGGCCGCCGCGATAAATGTCGGCTATCATGTGCAGATAGCGCCGGTCCATTGCGTCAAGACCAAGTGCATCAACCTCCAACCGGTTGAGCGCACTATCGGCGATTTTTGCGGTGACGACGGGTTCGCCTGCGACATTGGCAAAGTCACGGACGCGGCGCAGCAAGCGACCGGCGATCCGCGGCGTGCCGCGCGCGCGTTTGGCAATCTCGTTCGCGCCATCGGGCGCTATACCAAGGTCCAGCAAGCGGGCGGCGCGGGTTACCACCAGCTCAAGCTCGCTATGCGGGTAGAAATTGAGCCGCACGGGAATGCCAAAGC
>CAZCXQ010000203.1:0-4010 GCA_964502655.1 uncultured Sphingorhabdus sp. | reverse complement strand
GGAAGCCCAGAATATTTATGCGCCGACCGCAGCAGCCACTTCAGCTGCAAATTCAGACACTTCCTTTTCGATACCTTCACCGAGCTGGAAGCGGACATAGTCCTTCAACACGATTGGCTTGCCGGCTTCTTTACCAGCTGCGGCAACAACGTCGGAAATCGGTGTCTTGCCGTCCATAACGAATGGCTGGCTCAACAAAGCATTTTCCTTTGCAAACTTCTTAACAGCGCCTTCAACCATCTTTTCGACGATATCGGCAGGCTTGCCGCTTTCCGAAGCCTTCTCACGGGCAATGCCACGCTCGCGCTCAAGTGTTTCTGCGTCCAAACCGGTCTCGTCGAGCGAAAGCGGGAATGCAGCAGCGATGTGCATCGCCAATTGCTTGCCGAGGCCATCAAGCGTTGCAGCGTCTGCTTCGCTTTCGAGCGCAACGAGAACACCGATGCCGCCCATGCCAGGTGCAGCAGCGTTGTGTACGTAAGACACGACGCGACCATTGCTGACCGAAAGCGACTTAACGCGGCGGATAACCTGGTTTTCACCGATGGTTGCGATGTTGTTGGTCAAACGGTCCTGAACGGTTTCGCCGTCGCCATAAGGCGCAGCCAAAACCGCTTCAGCGTCATTTGCGCTCAGGCTCAATGCAACATTGCTGACCGCAGCAACGAATTCTTGGAACTGTTCGTTCTTCGCAACGAAGTCCGTCTGGCTGTTGACTTCGATGGCGGTACCCTTTGTACCTTCAACGGCAACGCCAACAAGACCTTCTGCAGCCGTGCGGCTCGACTTCTTGGCGGCAGTTGCAAGGCCCTTGGCACGCAGCAAATCTACCGCGGCTTCGATATCGCCATTGGTTTCTTCAAGCGCCTTTTTGGCGTCCATCATGCCAGCGCCGGAAAGCTCACGCAGTTCCTTGACGGCTGAAGCTGTAATTGCAGACATATTTTGTCCTTTCGAATGAATGCGGCGGCATCAATAGCCGCCAATTTTGTCATTCCCGTGAAAGCGGGAAAATATGATCCGAGAACGATGTGTACACCGATGTGTCGGGTCATGCCCCCCCGAACAAGTCGGGGGGTCATAAGCTTTATTTAAGCGTCGGCAGCTGGTGCTTCTTCTGCCGCGACTTCGGCTACAGGCGCAGCTTCTTCGGCCAATGCAGGTTCAGCAGCTGGTTCAACTTCGGCACCAAGGTCAACGCCCTTGGCAACCTTAGCATTTACGTTGCCCTTGGTTGCCGCAGTAGCAACGGCGTCGCAGTACAAACGAATGGCGCGCGCTGCGTCATCATTTGCAGGAACCGGGAACGCGATACCGTCTGGCGATACGTTCGAATCGAGGATCGCGACGACCGGGATACCAAGAACATTGGCTTCCTTAATGGCGAGTTCTTCCTTGTTGGCGTCGATGACGAACATCACGTCAGGAATGCCGCCCATGTCGCGGATACCGCCAAGGCTCATTTCAAGCTTGTCGCGCTCGCGGGTCATCTGAAGAATTTCCTTCTTCGTGAAACCGTGCGTGTCGCCCGAAAGCTGCTCTTCAAGCGTCTTGAGCTTCTTGATCGAGTTCGAAATGGTCTTCCAGTTGGTGAGCATGCCGCCCAACCAGCGGTGGTTGACGAAATGCTGACCCGATGCGCGCGCTGCGTCTGCGATTGGGCCCTGTGCCTGGCGCTTTGTGCCAACGAACAGAACCTTGCCACCCGACGAAACGCTCTGGGCAACGAAATCAAGCGCACGTGCAAACAATGGCACGGACTGCGAGAGATCGAGAATGTGGATGCCGTTGCGCGCGCCGAAGATATACGGCTTCATACGCGGGTTCCAACGGTGTGTTTGGTGGCCGAAATGGGCCCCAGCTTCAAGCAATTGCTGCATGGTTACGACAGGTGCCGCCATGGTACTTCTCCTTCCGGTTGAGCCTCTGGGAAACTAGAACGTCACTGTTGCCTAAAAGACAAAGATCAGCACCGGTATGTGCGTTTCCCATGTGGAATGAGCGCGCCGTTATAGCCGCGGCAGGGATTCGTCAAGCGGTTTAGCCCTTTGTTAGCAACTATATGGGTATGGCGCGGGTTATGACGAACCCGAACGATGGCATGAAATACTGTGTTCCCGGCATGGAGCGGACATTCCGCTTTGTTGAAGCGAGGGCAGCGGCATGATGGCGCGGCGGGGGGTGCTTGGGCTTTTGGCGGGCGGTGCGGTGGCTTTGCTGTCGGGGTGCGGCCTGTTCGGCAATCCGAGCTATCGGTTCAAGATGACGGTCGAGGTGGAGACGCCAGAGGGCTTGAAGACGGGATCGTCAGTTTACGAAGTTGAAACCACGGGTTCGCGTGATCTGGTCGCTGGCGGCAAGGGATCACGGTTTACGTTTCGTGGTGAAGCGGTTGCGGTGGATTTGCCCGACGGCCGGACATTGTTCGCTTTGTTGAAGACGGTTGCCATGTCTGGTCATGACGTCCTGCCCGTAAGCTCGATGGTCGCGATGGACCCGGACTTTGATTATGACTGGATGGCCAGTACGAAGAAGATTGCAAGTAGCGACGGCATCAAATCACCTGCTGAGGTTCCCGCCGGATACTATCCGATGCTTGTTACGTTCACTGACATTGATGACCCCAAATCGGTGCAGCGCGTCGACCCCGCAAACCTTGCCGCCAGCTTTGGTCCCAGCATACGCCTGAAACGCATCACCGTGGAAGTCACCAATGAGCCGCTGACGACAGGGCTTGAGAAGAGGTTGAGGTGGTTGAAAACCTTGCATGGGGGCTACCTGCATGGCGGTTCTTCATCGCGAAACGCTCCTATGGGCTTGCATGGCGCAAATTTTAGTTCGGAGTTGTCCAAATGAATCGTGATCTCTTTCTCGCGATCTTGGCTATAGCAGAATTACGGTGACACGTACGATATACCCCAGAACGAGCAAAAGGGCGAGCGGGGTGGGCCCTCGCCCATAGCGCGCGAGCACACAGCCCCGCCAAAACCAAACGCTGCGCCAATGTATCTCGCACAAAGCCACAAAGGCACGAAGATGGGCCGCCTCGTCCCGACCGCCCTGTCGTCCACCCCCCGTCATCCCATACCCCTTCATCCCATACCCCGTCATCCCACACCCCGTCATCCTGAACTCGTTTCAGGATCTTACTTCCCACGTCGAAATAGTAAGATCCTGGAGCCGGAGGCGTGCATCGCACAAACAAGTTCAGGATGACGAACAGGGTCATGAGAACCACGGCGACAGTGCACCAAATCATTGCTTTCCTTGGCATCGCACTGCGCGAGTCCCAGAAAGTTATCCACAACCAATCCCCAAAATACTCCACTTCATTTTGTCGGTAAGAACATGCTTGACAAGAAAGAACAAATAGTGAACACGGGCTCAAACGCTGCCCATGCCGGGCCAGCATAGCCCGCTAGATAATTTGGCGGGGGACAGAAAGGACCAGTGCCATGACTATCGTAGCTTCCCTTCTTTTTGTGACCGCGCTTGGCTTGTCAGCCGGCACAATATTTTTAACAGTGCGCAACGCCATGCCGCGGATGCGTGAAGTCGTTGCAATGGAATTTGCGGGCGAAGTTGCCCGCGAACGGCGCATCACATGTGGCGACATGCGCCGTCGCACCCCTGCAACGATTATCGCATTCCCGGTCGCTGGCCGCTCCAGGGGCGAAATGCGCCTCGCCGCTTAACAGGTTTCATTGCGCAAATGGGCCGCGTAAATCGGCTCCATCATCACGCCGCCGTCATGGCGGCGTTTTTGTGTGTGCGTTCTATTTGCCATGTTGCACCGCGGCCATGCCCGCTGGCGTCGGGCACAAAAAAAGGGCGGGTGCTTTCGCCCCGCCCTTTTCACCAAATAGATTTGGTTTGTCTTAGTTGACGGCATCCTTAAGCGCCTTGCCAGCCTTGAACTTAGGCTGAGTCGATGCTTTGATGGTCATTGGTTCGCCAGTGCGTGGGTTACGGCCGGTCGAAGCCTTACGCTTTGCAACGCCGAATGTACC
>CAZCXQ010000202.1:0-4040 GCA_964502655.1 uncultured Sphingorhabdus sp. | reverse complement strand
GCAACGGCCGCAAAGTCGCCCTGAGCCTGGAGGTGCAGCCACCAGAGACGGGAGGCGGTCCTGGAGGTGGCGGTCCTGGAGGTGGCGGTCCTGGCACCGGCGCAGGCAGCACCCAGCCCAATCCCGAGTTCACGCTCCAGTGGCAGCATGTCTGGCGCAGTGCCTCCGTGCATGGCAGCAATAGCACCGGCGGCTTTTCCAATCACAGAACCCAGCAGAAGGCCGCTGCCCCGGGCGTCCAGCCGCAGAGGGCCGGAGCCGAGGCCGGCTACCCATCGATGAGCAGCGCTGCGGGCCATTACGGCCACAACGACTCAGACTTTGCCCAGCGGGACCCGCAGAGGGTGGAAACCTGGCGCATCCTCTACGACCCAGCCTGGCGGGAGTATTGGAGTTCGGATTTCGGCACCACTTACGTTCAGGACTGGCACAAGTCAGCACCGCCGCTGATCGCGGAGAGCATCCTGGCGATCCCGTTCGAGTCGTTTTCACCCTTGCTGTGGACACAGGCGCGTGACGAACACGTTTTCGGGTTGAGCCGGAGCCGAGTCGGCCCGTGGATCGAAGGGGAGGAGAACGGCGAAACCGTCCGGGGGTGCGAGATCACGGCCAGCACCACGCAATACCGGGCTCGGCTGGTGGCGATGAAGGACGGGCAGCCGGTGGTATTGCCGCAGGGGACGACGCTGGCGCTGCTGGTGATGGAGACGGTGACGCAGTTTGACACGGAGACAGGCGCGGGAATGGCGACGGAAACCCGAATCAGGAAGACGGTGCAGATGGTGATCCCACCTGGGGCTTCCTCCAGCACCCCCATCGAGACCGAGGACCTCATGAGCCCCGCCGCCCCCAACACCGAAAAGCTGCTCCGCCTCCTGCCAGTTGACTTAGCCATCGACGCGGACAGAAACGGCACCATCGCCAGCGGTGAATCTGCATCTCAAGCAAAGCCGCTACGGTTCTGGATCAACAATGACAACGACTCGGCGGATAACGACAAGGAGGAAGAAGGCAGCACCCCTGATTCTCAAAATAACGCCATCATCTCCACTCGTGATCTTGAGGATTTTCAGTTGTTGAAGCTCCAGGTTCCTCAAGACATTTTTGAGAAAGCACTGCTCAACGAGGCGCAAATTGGTTTGAAGTGGAATAATGTTTCCGGTGATCAGCCAGCAGTGAAAGTCTATCAAGCTCATCATGTGATAGACGAAACAAAAGACTATCTATGGACTCGGGACAAAGCAATAAAGCAGACCGACCCTTTCCTTGATTATAAGAATGCAATTGCCACGGTGTCTGGAACTTCAACCATGTGGCTTCCCGCAGATGCGCTTCGGAAAAAAGGAACCGTGTCGGAACAACACCCCTACTTAATGTTTGAGGGATCAACGAAAGGCTCCGGCCAGCTTTGTCTCGTGCTGAAGATGGGCAGTGGCAGCCCCGAAGTCGAAGGCCCGGGCGTTTGGCTAAAGCTTATGGATGTTGAGGAGATGTTTGCGAGCGCTCAAGGCACACCGGGCATGCCGTATCCAAATCCACCTGACTACTACTCCCAGGAGCCGCCGCGCCCTGCAACATTGTATGCTCCCGTTTCCTGGTCGGGCAGAGGGCTGTTTGAGGAGGATCCTGATGAAACCAACGAAGCCATCATCATGGTGCATGGTTGGAATATGACCGATCCCGACAGGCGCACGTTCTCTGAGAGCTTCTTCAAGCGGCTCTGGTGGAAAGGTTACAAGGGACGCTTTGCGTCCTTCGCTTGGCCCACTTACAATGTAGACGATGATACGCTTGGCTTCATCCCGGCGCACTACAACAAGAGCGAATATGTGGCGTGGAAATACGGGCCTGCGCTCAAGGCTTATGCGGACAGCATAGATAAAGGATCGAAACACGTTGCTGCGCATAGCATGGGCAATGTGGTCGTGGCGTCGGCTCTCAAGTCTGGCCTCTCGGTGAACAGCTATGTGGCAATGGAAGCAGCCATTCCGAGTGGGTGCTACGATGGCAGCACTGGGAACAACGGCTTCATCAAGTTCTTGCAGGCAGAGCAGGGCAATCCTTCGCCAGACCTCGCCAATCCAGACCTTGGTTATCGAAGTCTGATGTCAGGCGTGAGCGGGAACTTCCACAACTTCCACAGCGCAAACGACTTTGCGCTAGCGACGGGAACCGCGCTGGGTGGCATGTTGGGCGTGAATTGGGAGGCCAACCAAGTTGACCACAAGCCCAATCATCTTCTCTACTATCTCCACGACCCCAGTGAAAACAGTGCGTCGAAGAATCGAATTGAGCGCGATGCCGAACAACACATTCTCGGCAGAGACATCACAGATCACCACGAAGTCATGTCGTTTATTGCCCGCCCTCGATCACGGGCATTGGGAGTACAAGACACGACAGGATTTAGGACGAACTTCAATATGATGGACACGGCACTTAATAAGTATCCATTTGACAGAGATCGCACTGAACATAGCGGGCAATACCAGCGCCCAATCCAGAAAACACATAAATTTTTCAACATGCTGCTTCAGCGCATGAATGTAGGATTTAACTCACTCACTGATATTCAGGTAGGAGACGCCGCTCAATGAAACCAGTGCCCAAGATAGCCCTCTTTGTTTTGCTGATTGCACTCGCGCCTGTCATTGGCTGGTGGATGTCCAGCTCAAGAATCCTGCCAGAACCAATGGTAGCAACTCCGATGCCTGTTCCGACCACGAAGCAAGCAAGCGCACCGCAGCCAATACCCAAACCTGACGACCTTCCAAAAATCGTTCAACCATATGCCCGCACGCCCATGTTGAACTTGGCTGATCCACGCTGGAAGGAATACGAGGCAAAGCGAAAGCTTGATCCTACTTCGGAATGGAGAACACCGATTGAGTTCTTCGGCAAGGTGATTGACGAGACAGGCCAGCCTGTGGCTAGTGCCGAAATTGAATACTCTTGGAGCGGAACCGTTGAAAAATACGGCCGCGACGGGGTTGTGCATAAAACCATGACATCAGACCCCAACGGCCTTTTCCACATACATGGTATTGAGGGCAAAGGCATGTCTGTTCACGTCAGCAAGAAAGGCTATTATAAGAGGAGATCGTGGAACGATAACAGTTTTGAATATGCTGGTTTTTGGGAGCCAAACTTCATCGAGCCAGATCGCAACGCACCAGTTGTGTTCCATCTCGTGAGGCGGCCCGTTGCGGAGCCGACTTACCATGTTGACTTCAGATCGATTTCAAAACCGCCAGTGTGGGAAACCCAAATCGACTTTCTAGGGCAACCCGCCGAGATTGCCGCAGGTGGCGACATTGCCTTGAAAATGGTCCGCCCATCGAATCCAGGCTATCAGAATCCCTTCGACTGGCAGTTGAAGATCGAAGGCATGAGTGGAGCAGAAATCATTATGAGCGAGGATGAGTTCATGCTTCGAGCGCCCGACGAAGGCTATCAAAAGGCTATCGTCAAAAACTACAAGCAGGCGAGTGGCGGCAGCATCGAGACAGTGAAGTTCTATGCCCGCAACAAGGCCCGCAAGCTCTATGCGGCTGTAACTGTCGAAGTTACTCCTTACTACCCCAATCATGCGACCAAAGAGGACACGGCTTGCTACATCGTTACAGCCACCGTGAATCCGAACGACTCGCCGAACGTGGAATACGATCCCGAGAAGGATATCCGCGAGATGGCGAAGAAGTAGGCAAGTGTGGCTCGCACAACTCGCCAGCCCCGCACCCTGGACGGTAACTACGACACAATGCGGAGTAATGCGCAGCAGTCCGCCACCCCACCTTCGCTAAAGCTACGGATGGGTGCCCGGCGGCTGAGGTGTGCGCTCGCAAAGCCTTGCCGCATGACACGCCATTGTGTGTGGTTACCTCCTTCCCGTGGAGTTTCGGCTTCGTTCGGCCCCCGCCTCTCTCTGCCGCGTCGTGGCTGAGGCCGCAGGGGAAACGGGGTCAGGGTGCAAAAACTTGACAATTGATGGCGCTGCGGTGAAAACCCGCGCATGGCACGCAGCATCCGCATTCAATACG
>CAZCXQ010000201.1:0-4046 GCA_964502655.1 uncultured Sphingorhabdus sp. | reverse complement strand
GGGTGACGTCAAAGCCTCAGGCGTTACGATAACGCCACAGCAGCAATGGCCGTGCCAGAGCTAATCCCATCACAAAACCGCCTATATGCGACCAGATGGCAATAGCGATGCCTAATCCCGGTCCGACAAAGCCCATTGCGAGGTTCAGGCCGATCCAAGCCAGCGTCAGATGCAGCGGCCGTGCGATCGCTGCAGGAATCGGCCCCCACCGCTTTGGCTGCTTGTTCGGGAACAGCAATAAATACGCCCCGATGACACCCGATATCGCGCCGCTTGCGCCAATGGCAGGCGCCATCATGTCCAGTGACATCGGCAATTGCAGATATGCAGCCAGCCACTCAGTAGCTGCAGCGACATAAGCGGACACCATATACAGCGCCAAAAAGAGACCGCCGCCCAAAACGCGCTCAACCATTTTGCCGATGAGCAAAAGCATCAGCATGTTCATGATGACATGCGCGATCCCGCCATGCAGGAATGCGGCCGTAAGCGGTGTAAGCAACGCGGGCACGAGAAATGTTATGTCCGCAAACGCGGAGCTATCACCGCTTAAACGGGCCGGAAAAAGCCCACCAGCAACGACCGCATATTGCCACAAGGACGGCACCAACAAAATGGCAGCTATCGCCAGATTGATGATGACCAGTGCGTTGGTGACAGGTCCGCGGGGAAACTGCATCTCAAATATTACGGCGCTTCATGACGAAACGCACCTTCAGATGAACTCGATTTTGGATACGAGATAAAATTTGTCACCCGATGGTACCGTCACTTCGACTTCATCGTCGGCGACACGCCCGATAAGCGCGCGGCCCAATGGCGAATTGTACGAAATACGGCCCGCCTTCGCATCGGCTTCGGTTTCACCCACCAGTTGATACCGCACAGGCTTGTCGTCTTCGTCCAACAAGGTCACCGTTGCGCCGAAAACAATCTTGTCGCCCGACAGCGTGGTCGGATCGATAATTTGTGCGCGGCCAATTTTGTCTTCGATTTCTGAAATCGCGGCCTCGACCTGACCCTGGCGTTCCTTGGCGGCGTGATATTCGGCATTTTCCGACAGATCGCCATGCGCACGCGCTTCCTCAATTGCTTCCACAATCAATGGCCGCTCATCACGAAGGCGTTTCAAGTCGGTTGTCAGCTTTTCATAGCCTTCAGCCAACATCGGATATTTCTCAAAACTCGCCATCAGGCAAAACCCTTCGTCACAAAAACATCCCGACCGGAGAAATGATAAACATCAATCCGATATGCAGTTCAATTGTCGGGGAAAGATACTGCTCGTGTTAATAATAGTCTTGAAGTGGCCGAACTTCAAGTTGCCGTTGCTGCAGCGCCGCAATCGCCTGTGCAACCGCAATGCTTCCTGCGGCTGTTGTATATTGCGAAACCTTGTTAACCAACGCGGAACGGCGAATTTCTTCGCTGTCTTTCAAGCTCTGCCAACCTTCGGTGGTGTTGAAGATTAGCTGGATTTCACCATCTTTAATCTTGTCGACGATATGCGGGCGGCCCTGCGCGACCTTGTTCACGCGCTCGACCTCCATCCCTTGCGCCAGCAGATAATTTGCCGTTCCATCAGTTGCGCATACGGTAAAGCCGCACGCAATCGCTTGTTTGACGGCAGGGACGATGACTGGCTTGTCTGTGTCTTTCACCGACACGAACAGCTTCCCACCCATCGGTGGCGGCATCCGCGCGCCGATTTGTGATTTGGCAAAGGCCGTCGCAAAATCGCGATCGATACCCATGACTTCGCCCGTTGATTTCATTTCAGGCGACAGCACGGGGTCAACACCGGGGAAACGATCAAACGGGAATACCGCTTCCTTGACCGCGATATAATCGATGTCGAGGTTGATGGGCGGCAAGTCCTTAAGCTTTTCACCCGCCATAACGCGCGCGGCGATCTTGGCGATGGGTGCGCCGATGGCCTTTGCGACGAAAGGCACGGTCCGACTGGCCCGTGGATTGACCTCAATCAGGTACACCTCGCCATCCTTGACTGCGAACTGAATGTTCATCAGGCCACGGACATGCAGGTTGACCGCAAGCAATTCGGTCTGGCGGCGGATTTCCGCGACGATGTTATCGGGCAGGCTATACGGCGGGATGGTGCAGGCGGAATCGCCGCTGTGGACGCCAGCTTCTTCAATATGCTGCAATATGCCGGCAACAACGACCTCGTCGCCATCGCACAAGGCATCCACGTCCACCTCAATGGCGTCTCGCAAATAGCTGTCGATCAATACCGGCGAGTCGCCCGAGACGATCACGGCCGTTTGGATGTAATTTTCCAGCTGCGCCTGCGTATCGACGATCTCCATCGCACGCCCGCCAAGGACGTAAGACGGCCGCATCAGCACGGGGTAGCCAATATTTTCGGCAACCTTAATGGCTTCATCGCGGCTGCGCGCAATGCCGTTTTCGGGCTGCTTGAGCTTCAGCCTGTTGATAAGCGCGGCAAATCGTTCGCGGTCTTCGGCCAGATCGATGGCGTCGGGCGATGTGCCCAAAATCGGGATGCCAGCTGCCTCAAGCGCCTTTGCGAGGTTCAGCGGGGTCTGCCCACCAAACTGGACGATAACGCCCTTTAGCGTACCATTCTGCTGTTCAACATGCAGGATTTCCAACACATCTTCCGCGGTCAGCGGCTCGAAATACAAACGGTCACTGGTGTCATAATCGGTCGACACGGTTTCCGGATTGCAGTTGACCATGATGGTTTCATAGCCCGCATCCGCCAACGCAAAGCAGGCATGGACGCAGCAATAATCGAACTCAATCCCCTGCCCGATGCGGTTCGGACCACCGCCAAGAATAACAACCTTTTCACGATCCGTGGGCTGGCTCTCGCACTCCGGCGTGCCGAAGCTTGGGGCTTCATAGGTCGAATACATATAAGGCGTCTTGGCTTCGAACTCGGCGGCGCAGGTATCGATGCGCTTGAACACGGGACGCACGCCCAATTTGTGGCGCAATGCGCGCACTTCATCTTCGGTCACTGCGCCAGCAATCGCACGCGCAGCCTGCATGGCGATGCCGGAACCACGGCGGACTGCGGTTTCCATGCCCGGGCGGATATTGACTGATTCCAGCGCCAGATAGGCCAGCCGCTTGTCCGAAAAGCCCATGGCTTTCAGACGGCGAAGCGCCTCGGGCGTATTGGGCAAGCCGTTCGTCTTGACGTCATTTTCCGCCGCAACGATGTCTTCCAGCCGTTCAAGGAACCACGGATCGAACTTCGCAATCGCGTGAATGTCGGCAACGCTCATGCCCTCACGCAGCGCTTGTGCCGCAACCAACAGCCGGTCTGGCGTTGCACGGCTCAATTCGGCAGAAAGCTGGTCTTTCGATGCACCTTTCAGCGCGTCAACATAATTGAAACCCGAAAGCCCGGTTTCCAGTCCGCGAAGCGCCTTTTGCAGGCTTTCGTGAATATTGCGGCCAATCGCCATCACTTCGCCCACGGATTTCATCGCCGTGTGCAACAATGGCTCGGCACCCTTGAACTTTTCAAAGGCAAAGCGGGGTATTTTGGTGACGACATAATCAATCGTCGGTTCGAACGACGCCGGTGTTGCGCCGGTAATGTCGTTGGTGATTTCGTCGAGCGTGAAACCGACCGCCAGCTTCGCCGCAACCTTGGCAATCGGGAAGCCAGTGGCTTTCGATGCAAGCGCCGACGAACGCGATACGCGCGGGTTCATTTCAATCACGATCAGGCGGCCATCCTTCGGATTGACTGCGAACTGTACGTTGGAACCACCTGTTTCCACGCCAATTTCACGCAAGCACGCGATACTAGCATTGCGCATGATCTGATATTCTTTGTCGGTCAGCGTCAGCGCGGGCGCAACCGTGATGGAATCGCCGGTGTGCACGCCCATCGGGTCGATATTCTCAATCGAGCAAATGATGATGGCATTGTCGGCGCGGTCGCGCACGACTTCCATCTCATATTCTTTCCAACCGAGCAGCGATTCTTCAATCAACACTTCAGTCGTCGGCGACGCATCCAACCCGCCGGTGACGATCTTGAT
>CAZCXQ010000200.1:0-4049 GCA_964502655.1 uncultured Sphingorhabdus sp. | reverse complement strand
TCATCCTAAACATTCCACACCGCTTTTTGCGGTGGTGGAGCTAAGGGGATTCGAACCCCTGACCTTCTCATTGCGAACGAGACGCTCTACCAACTGAGCTATAGCCCCAAATCATCGCTTCTGGCGACTCGGCGATGATGCTTGAGGATGCCTTCCTGGCAAGCACGCTTTCGGGGAATGTTCGTGCCACCCCCTGCCTAACCGCTTCGCCAAAAACAGTCTTGCCATTTTTCGATTACATCTGTAATCCGTAAAGGATCACACTTGTAATCCAAAAAATGCCCCCCGAAGAAAACCACCCTTCAACCGCCTCGCCGCGCATCTCCGATGCCGAATGGACCGTCATGAAAGTGCTTTGGGAACGCGGCTCCAGCACCCTCGGAGAGGTCGTGAAGGAACTGGAAGGGCGACTGCACTGGAAACCACGCACCGTGCAGTCACTCATCCGCAGGCTCACCGACAAAGGAGCCCTCTCTGTGGAGGCCATCGGCCGCGAATTTCGTTACACGCCTGCCGTCGCTCAAACCCACTGCCAGCACGAGGAAAGCCGCAGCTTCCTCGACCGCGTCTTCAACGGCCGACTCACCCCCTTTGTCGCCGGACTCATGGAGCGCGAGGAGGTCAGCCCCGATGACCTCGCCGCGCTTCGGGAGATCCTCGCCCAGACCGAGAAAAAACTGCGGAAATGACCCAAGGTTCAAAAGCCAATGTCCAAGGAAATTCCCACCACCCAACTCCCGAGTGACGCACATGGCCGACACCTGGGTCATTCGGTCCTTGGCATATTCCTTGGCCATTGGAGCCTGGTCATCGGCCCTTCCCTCCTCGTTCCACCCTCGCAACGGCCATGACCGCGAACGCCCTCCTCCACTGGCTCCAGCGCACCACCCTTGAGGCCAGCGTCCTCATCCTTGCCGTGCTCGCTCTGCGCCTGGTGCTTGGCACGCGACTCAGCCCAGCCTGGCGCATGGGCCTGTGGATGCTCGTCGGGATCAAGCTCCTGATTCCCGCCTTTCTATCCGCAGGCTTCGGCCTTGGATCTCTCTGGAACGCACCAAGGGACATCAACGACCGGAGTGACACACTCCTCGTTTCTCAACCTTCCGTGAATTCCGTGTCTTCCGTGGTTGAAACCCGCCCATCCAGCACAGCCACCGCGCCTCATCCGTCATCCTTCCCCCTTCCGCATTCGATTCTCGCCCTCTGGCTTCCCGGCGCTGTCGGCGTCCTTGCCACGGCGCTTTTACGCCAACGCCGCTTCCATCAGCAACTCGCCCGACTCCCCCTGGCCGACGACCCGCATCTGTCTTCCCTCCTCGCCCAGCTTGCCTCCCTGGCCCAGGTCCCCACACCCCAGGTCCTCCTCTCCGCCCCCGGCACCACCCCAGCACTCGTCGGCATCCGCAGGCCGAGCATCCTGCTGCCCAACGACTGGCAGACCCGTTTCGACACCCGCAGCCTGCGCCACATCCTGCTTCACGAACTGCTCCACGTTCGCCACCGCGACCTTCTCTGGAACTGGGCAGGCACCGCCGTGCAGGCGCTGCACTGGTTCAATCCGCTTGTGAGGTTCGTCGCCGACCGCTTCCAGGCCGATCGCGAACTGCGTTGCGATGCCGGTGCTATCGCCCTTCTCGCCCCCTCCGAACGCCTCGACTACGGCCACACCCTGCTGCGCATCCAGGAAACCTTCTTCGCACCCCCGGCCATCGCAGGGCTGGCCCCATGCGTGCGCCATCACCCCGCCCTGCGCCAACGCATCCTCATGATCGCCCAGCCCACCCCCCGCCAGCCCTGGCTCCACGCCCTGCTCGTCCTCACGCTCAGCGTGCTCGCCGGCTACTCCTTCACCACCGCCCGCGCCGCCGAAAAAGAAGTCCCGCCAAAGATCCGCGAAGGCACGACCACCAAACCGTCAACAGAGTCCGTCCGAAAGCCCGCCATGAAAGACGGCGAACGCGAAGGCGGCAGCAAACCCTCCGCCGAACGCGAGGGCCAGCGCAAACCCAACGCCGAACGCGATAGCGAAAAGAAACCTGGCATGCGCGACGGCGACCGTCCCCGCAATGGCCCGCGTGACGGCGAAAAACCTCGCACGGGTCCCCGCGACGGCGAGGGCCGCAAACCCTCCGCTGAATCCGGCCAAAAGCCGCGTCAGGGCGACGCTAACCGCAGCCCTGATTCGACCGGCGAACTCATCACCCTCCAAGTCATCGACGGCGGCGACACCGTCCTCATCGGTGACGAAAAAATCCCCATGAACCGCCTCCGTGGCTTCCTCAGCACCTTCCTCCCCGACCACCCCGGCGCCCAAGTCCTCATCAGCGAGGGCTCCGACACACCCGTGAAGTCCCTGCACCAAATCCTCGACGCCGTTCGCGACAACGGGAACAAGAGTGCACGTATCCAGATGAACTGACCGGGCCGCCGCCCGGTCATGCCCTTTCGAACAAGCGGCCCTGCCCCCAAGCCAATCCAGCAATCTCATGAAGATCATCCTCTGGCGATGGCTCCTTGCCATGGGTGTTGTATGTTTGCCGGTCACCTGCATGAACGGTCTCCTCGTCATCGGCATGTTCAACCCGATGCCCAGGGCTTTTCTGACGAGCTTCACCGTTGTCAATCAATCGCAAGAAACCATTGATGTAACTCCCATCGGAACCATCGGCACGGAAGGCCGCCGTCGCATCCTGCCCCTGTCATCTCAAGACAAGCGCTCCCTGAACTTGACGGGCCCATTTGAGATCAGGCTTCATCCCAAGGGCGAGCACCAGTTCACTTATGATTGGGATGACATCAACTTCTCCGAGCTGGCCGTCCGTGATGGGCGTGGAGAATGGCACCAACTGGTCACAGATCCCAACCCGGCAAAAAACGAAAACTCTCCTCCCAAGAAAAAGTCATTCGCGATACCTCCCCTGTCACAGCTTTCAAAGGCAACGAATGACGTCATCGCCGCCGCCAAGTCTCCCAGAGGGCAATCCAGTGGATGGTGGACTGCTTTTCATCTCATGGGAATCCTCGGCCCACTCCTTGTGTTCACGGCTGGTAGCCACCTAAAAAAGCGCTCGAACCAACTGCCTGGTGAACCTGAATTAAACACAGCCGCTCAACGATGAACCCGACTTCATTCATCCAGCCTCATTCCTTCCTCATTCTGATTTCGTCCTTCGTCATTCCGCCGCTCGCGACGGCCGCGACACCTGCCGAAGTCTCCGCCGCAGCGGTCAAAGCCGTCACCTTCTACCACTCGAACGCGGCGGCCCACGGCGGTTACGTCTATCGCTACAGTGCCGACTTCACCCTGCGCGAGGCCGAGGGCATTCCCGGGCCGGACACGATCTGGATTCAGCCGCCCGGAACACCTGCGGTAGGCATGGCCATGCTCGATGCCTACGAGGCCACGAAGGATGAAAAATGCCTGCAGGCCGCGGTCGAGGCCGCGCGCTGCGTTTCGCGAACCCAGCTCGCCTCGGGCGGCTGGGATTACTCCGGCCACTTCGATGCCGCGAACCGCGACAAGAAGCGCTACCGCCGCGATGCGACCGGAAAACTGCTTCCGCCGCCCAAAACCTCCAGTCGCGAGGCCGGCTGGCACAACTGGCGCAGGCAGGAAAAGAACAACTACTCCACCTTTGATGATGATGTCTCGCAGGCGGCCACGCGCCTGCTGGTGCGCGTCGATCACGCACTCGGCGGCAAGGACGCCGAGATCAAGGAGGCCGCCGATTACGCCCTCGAGACCCTCCTGCTCACGCAATACCCCGCCGGCGGCTGGAGCGCGAACTTTGACGAGCATCCCACCGCGCCGCCACCCGTGTCGATGTATCCCATCAAGCCCGGAAACTATCCCGCCGACTGGCCGCGCCAGTGGCCCAAGGACTTCAGCGGCTGCTACGTCCTCAACGACAACACCCACGCCACGGTGATGAGCACCCTGCTTCTCGCCTGGCAGCTCCGCGGCAACTCCCAATACCTCGAGGCCGCCAGACGCGGCGGCGACTTCCTCCTGCTCGCGCAGATGCCGGATCCCCAGCCCGCCTGGGGCC
>CAZCXQ010000199.1:0-4066 GCA_964502655.1 uncultured Sphingorhabdus sp. | reverse complement strand
GTCGAGTATCGACAGACCGTCGCGTACGGAGCCCTCGGCGGCTTGGGCCACCAATGTCAGCGCCTCAACCTCTGCCTCGACATGTTCTTTGGCCGCGATGTCCGCGAAATGGTCCGCCAATTTTGCGGTGGAAATACGCTTAAGGTCGAACCGTTGGCACCGCGACAATACGGTAATCGGAACCTTATTCACTTCGGTCGTCGCAAACAGGAATTTGACGTGGCCGGGCGGTTCTTCAAGCGTCTTCAGCAACGCGTTAAACGCGTTTTTCGACAGCATGTGGACTTCGTCGATGATGTAAATCTTGTAACGCGCTGAAACAGCAGAATAGCGCACAGCCTCAATAATCTCACGGACGTCATCAACGCCGGTGTGGCTTGCGGCATCCATTTCGATGACATCGATATGGCGGCCTTCGGCGATAGCAACGCAAGGCTCGCAAGTGCCACAGGGATCAATCGTCGGGCCACCCTGCCCGTCAACACCAACGCAGTTCAGCGCCTTGGCAATCAGTCGCGCCGTGGAGGTTTTACCGACACCGCGCACGCCAGTCATCAAAAACGCATGTGCCAGACGATCACGTTTGATCGCATTGCCCAGCGTCTGCACCATCGCATCTTGGCCGATAAGCTCGGCAAAGGTTTGGGGACGGTATTTGCGGGCCAGTACGCGGTAGGCCGCGCCGCCGGTATTCACCGGGGCAGATGCGGGCGCTGATGGTGTGGGTGCGGCAGGAGTTGTCGATTGCGCTACGGGCGGCAAATCCAAGCCAAGTCCCAAAGCATCATCGGGCATATCCGGGTCGCGTTCTGCGAATTCTGGGCGATTGGAATCGGGCATCATCGTTACGATAGGACGGTCACCGACCTTTGTCGAAGTTTTCTAAAACAAAAGGCGGGGAAAAGTAGGAGCCGGATGACCCGCAGCGAATTCGTTGTGGCTGCTTCCGTCAGGACCTGACCAGGTTGGCGAGTGCCACGTCCATCCGACTCCCACGCCGCATATGGCCGCGACATCGGTGAAATGCAAGTGGGGCGGGAACGAATGTGTTAGGGCGCGTGTATCGTGCCGGCGAACCGTTCATTTACCGCAATTCTATAAGCTTTCCCGCCGCTGACGCTTAAGCGTTTCGCAAATACCAATCATAGTCGATCGAAGGGACCTGACCGAAATAGCGGTCCTGTTCGACGCGTTTGACGATGGTGAACATGTCCACAAAGCGTTCGCCCAGATATTCGCGCATCAGCTTTGACCCATGGAAGCGGTCAACCGCAGCGAACCAGTTGCTAGGCGGCTTATCATCGCCTGAACTGTCGCGGTCATACCCATTGCCGACGACTGCGGGGCCGGGATCAATCTGGTTGACGATGCCATGATGAATTCCTGCAAGAACGCCAGCCACAGCCAGATATGGGTTGGCATCAGCGCCGCATGCGCGATGCTCAACATGGCGGCTTGCCGCCGGGCCAGCCGGTATCCGGAACGAAACGGTGCGGTTGTTGACGCCCCATGTCGGCGCGACGGGCGCATAGCTGTTCGCCTTAAACCGGCGGTAGCTGTTTGCATGCGGCGCAAAGAGCGCAAAACAATCGCCCACCGCTGAAATCATACCGCCAATGGCGTGGCGCAGCATTGGGGTGCCTTCGGGATCATCCGACGCAAACAGGTTGTTCCCGTCGGCATCGTTCATCGACACGTGAATATGCATGCCGGAGCCTGCTTGTTCAGCAAATGGTTTGGCCATGAAGGTCGCTTCCAGACCATGTGCTTGCGCGACAGCCTTCACCACCCGTTTGTACATGATTGCATCATCGCACGCCCGCAATACGTCGGGCTTGTAACGCAAGGTCAGCTCACACTGCCCCGGCGCAAATTCGGATATCGCGGATTCCAATGGAAGCCCCTGAATATCGCAGGCTTCATACAGCTCATCAAAAAACGGCCGGAAGTCGTCCAGTTCCCGCAAGCCATAAACCTCAACCATTTGTGGTGTTTCTTGGCTATAGTCGGGCCGCGCGGGGCGGATGGAACCATCACGGGCACGCTTTGGATCCAACAGATAAAATTCTAGCTCTACAGCCAATGCAGGGGTCAGACCCATTTCTGCGAAACGGTCCACGACCAAACCCAACACATGCCGCGAGTCCAGATCATGCGGCTGGCCATCCAGCTCATAAAAATCGACCATGAATTGTGCGGCATTGTCCCCCGCCCATGGCGTCCGGACGAGTGTTCCCGGGATTGGCTTCATTGAGCGATCAGCATCGCCATCCTCCCAGACCAAGCCTGTCTCAACGGTATCTTGGCCAGTAATGTCGACCACGGTGATCGAACCGGGGAAAAAGCGACCAATTTCATACACCGATAGCACCTCATGCTGGCGCAGCCGCTTACCGCGCGGCACGCCGCCCATGTCGGTGTAAATCATCTCGACTGAGTCAATATCGGGGTTCGCCGCAAAAAAGGCCTCAGCCTCGCTTCGTGCGGCGATGGTCGCAGATGACTTGGCCCGCTTAATTGTCATGACGTCACTTTCACTTACCCTGTTTAAGACGCTTGTAGCTCAGTCAGCGCATTGTTCAACTCAAACGCCAACCGATCGACCTGCGCCGGCGACGTCACGGGGCTGACGAGCATCATATTATGGAAAGGCGCCAGCAATATGCCGCGGTTGGCGAGGTACAAATGTATCGTACTTTCCAACGCATGGTCCATTGCGGCACGCGCCTCGCTTCCGTTACGCGGCGGCACCGCAGAGCATATCAGTTCCACGCGGGCACCGACATGGCTGACGTGCCAGTCAAGCTTGTGCGCCGCGATCACGCCATTCAATCCCGATACCAGCCGGTCGGCCGTCGCCAACATATGGGCATAAGCATCCCGCGTAATGACCTGCCCCAACATAGCGTGCATGGCCGAGATAGCGAGCGCATTAGCCGACAATGTCGTGCCGATGCCACTATGCCCCGGCGGGCGCGAATGGTTCAGCGCCGCCATCTTTTTCGCGATTTCGTCCGTAAACCCATAGACCGCACATGGCACGCCGCCGCCGATGGATTTCCCCACCACCATGATGTCTGGCTTTGGCCCATGGGTGTTGCTGTGCCCACCATAGCCCGACGAAATGGTGTGGGTTTCATCAAGCACCAATATGGTGCCCGTTTCGTCACACAAGGCGCGCAGCGTCTCCAAAAAGCCCGGCGCGTCACGCACCATGCCGATATTGGTCATCAACGGCTCCGCGAGCACACATGCAATGTCGCCGCCGCGCAATGCCGCCGCAAGCGCGTCCACATCGTTAAACTCGATTGCAACCGTGGTCGGCAGCAAATCCTGCACCTGTCCGATCAGGCTTGGCCGGTTGACCACTTGGCCATCGCGCAGATCGACGAAAACATCATCGACCGCGCCATGGTAACAGCCATTGAAGATCAAAATCTTGTCGCGTCCAGTCAAGCCACGACACCAGCGAATGACGGCGCGATTTGCCTCGCTTGCCGTGGTCGTGACCTGCCATTGCGGCAGTCCGAACATCGCGGCGAGCATATCGCCGACTTCTGCGCCCTTTGATGTGGGGAGCATGTAGCTCAGCCCCTGCCCCGCTTGCGCGGTCAGGGCATCGACCAATGGCTGCGGCGAATGGCCAAACATGCTGGCGGTATCGCCTAGGCAGAAGTCATCAAAGACCTGCCCGTCAACACTCGTCAGCGTCGCGCCAGACGCCTCCTGAGCGACGATCGGGAATGGCGTGGACCAATCCAGCATCCAATGGAACGGGACGCCCTGAAACCAGCTTTTTGACGCTTGGGCATGCGCATGCGACGTTGGGTTCGCGGCAACAAACCGCGCAACCTCACGCGCGCGCATCATTTCTATCGCGGCCCTATCTATCACAGCCGGTCTCGCATGGCATAATAGAGCAGTCCAAGGGTCGCGAGCGGCCGCGCCAGCCACTTGCCGCCCGGGAACCGGCTGTGCGGCAGATTGGCAAAGACATCGAACTGCGACATGGTGCCCAGCACAGCCTCAGCCATCACCTCGCCCGCGACCGTCGTGACCAGCGCGC
>CAZCXQ010000198.1:995-4073 GCA_964502655.1 uncultured Sphingorhabdus sp. | reverse complement strand
CCGGTGACTCGCTGCATGCGCTTGCCTTTGAAATCTTGGCCAATCCAGATACCCATAGCGACCCATTTGTGCGCGGTGAGCTCGTGTCGACGCTGGCACTGGCCAGTGGCCCTGAGGGCATGGCTGGTGGCCAGATGATGGACATTGAGGCGGAGAACGCAGCGTTCGATTTGCAAACGGTCATGCGCCTGCAGGCGTTGAAAACCGGCGCACTTATTGCTGCAAGCGTCGAAATGGGCGCCATTTTGGGCCACATCCCACCCGAAGGCCGCACGCATTTGCGGGGCTATGCCCGCGACATTGGCCTTGCCTTTCAAATTGCCGATGACATTTTGGATGTTGAAGGCGACCCCGAATTGGCTGGCAAGGCGCTGCAGAAAGATGCCGAGGCGGGCAAGGGCACATTTGTGTCGCTGATGGGGCTTGATCGCGCCAAGCAACAGGCCGAAATGCTGGTCCAGCAAGCCAATGATTATCTATCAAGCTATGGCGCAGAGGCAGATTTGTTGCGCGCTATTGCAAATTATATCACGGAAAGAGATCGCTGATGACCCACCGGATTGGCGTATATCCCGGAACTTTTGACCCAATCACCTTGGGCCATATGGACATCATACGACGCGGCGCAAAGCTTGTCGATGAACTCATCATTGGCGTGACCACCAACGCGTCAAAATCGCCGATGTTCGCGGATGAAGAGCGTATCGCGATGGTCGAGCGCGAAGTTGCGACAATTGGCGCAAGTCATATCCGCGTTGTCGGGTTCAATTCACTGCTGATGGACTTTGCCGAAGCACATGGCGCAAGCACGGTCATTCGCGGCATTCGCGGCGTCACCGATTTCGAATATGAATATCAACTCACCGGCATGAACCGCCAGCTGAATGACCGCGTCGAAACGCTGTTCCTTATGGCCGATGTCTCGCTTCAGCCCATCGCCTCTCGGTTGGTGAAGGAAATCGCCATATATGGTGGCGAAATCGGCAAATTTGTGACGCCTACGATCCGCGACGAAGTTGTCGCGCGCGTTCAGCTATTGGCCAACAAGCCAAGCTAGCCGCCAAAGCTCTCGAGCCAAATTGCGATCATTAGACCCAAGGCTGTCGCAACCCCGGCCAAATGTCGGTCTTCCTTAAATGCTTTTGGAAATACCTCGGTTGCCAATGATGCAACGACTGCGCCCGCTGCGGCACAACGGATTGCGCCCAGAACGTCTGGATGCGCTCCTTCAAGCGTAAAATTGCCCACCAGCGCCGCAATTGCCAGCAAGACGGTTGCCCCGCCCCACAAGGCAAAAATGGTCCGTGGTTTCATACCAGCTTTTTTCATCCCGCGCGCACCGCCGGCAGCTTCGGGTAAGTTCGAAAGCAGTATCGCACCGGCCAGCGCAGCAACTTCACCCGCCGACGCGCCAATTAATGCAACGCCAAGCGCCAAATTTTCGGGGATACCGTCAAAGGTAATCGCAGCCAAAAGCCCGACACCCTTTTCGGACGGCAGTTTCTCGTCAATCCAGTAATCCGCCACTGAGAACAGCACCGCGCCGACTGCCAAGGCCACGATCGCAATCCACATGCTGCCGTCTTTAACCGAAGGCTCCACCAATTCGCTGATGACGGACATGATGAGCGCGCCGCCAGCAATGGCAACGACAAAGCCCTCAGTCTTATCCGAAAGCCTGCCATAAACGCCCCACAAAGCCCCTGCCAGCAATGCGGCAGAGACGGCGACAATGACGACGATCAGGGTTAGCATAGACGCTAAATTATCTTGCGCCGCTTGCGTTCCGTGGACGCCGGCAGCTCAAGATATTCCTCTGGCACATATATCGCATAAGTCGCCAAGCGAATCTCGTGCACGAATTGAAACAGGCAAGCTGACAACAGCGCCAGTGCCAGCATGAATACCGCTACGGCTATCCATGCTGCGGAAATATTGGTGAGCCCCATCACAAACAGCACCACGATCATGATGCACACCGAAATTGCGGATAACACCGCGCACAATATCGATCGTCCCACCACACGCATGCGCTTTTCAATGATACGCAGTTCGGTGACGACCCGTTCATGCGCTTGACCGTCAGTTTCCGCATATTGCCGCTGCAGGTCGCGTGACCGGTCCACAATGCGCGAAAGTCGGCCCGTGAGGACATTGAGCAGGCTGCCCACCGCAACCAGCAAAAAGGCGGGTGTCAGTGCCGTCTGCAGAACGGAAATGACCGCAGCCAGATCGGGGCCAAATTTACCGTCCATTGTGCAATTCCGCCGCCAATGTCCGCAGATCGGTTTTCAGCAGCTTGCCGATATGGCTGCGCGGCATTTCGTCGATGGGATAGAGCACCGAAATGCGCTGGGTTTTGCCAAGCTGCCCATTCACCCGTTCCAAAATAGCATCGGGCGTGCTGCTGGCGTCGGGATGCAACCGCACAAAGCCAACCGGAGTCTCACCCCATGCATCGGACGGCATGCCGACCACGGCAGCCTCAGCCACCTCCGCTTGTGCCTCCAGCAGCTCTTCCAGATCTTTGGGGTAGATGTTGAACCCGCCGGAGATGATCATATCCTTCGCGCGCCCGACGATGGAGACAAAGCCGTCTTCATCGACGATCCCGATGTCGCCGGTTTTGAGCCAGATATTGCCATCTTCGTCGCGCCATTCCATCTCGCGCGTCTTTTCCGGCTGGTTCTTATAGCCGGACATCATGGTGGGTGACCGGCCCGTTAAAACACCTTTTGATCAAGCGGGCAGACGATTGTCGTCGTCATCAAGGACGATCAGTTCATGGCCCGTCACGGGCTGACCCACGGTATGCAGCTTGTCGGGGAAATTATGCGCCTGCAACATGCAGACCACCCCGCCCTCGGTCATGCCATAAATTTCGACGAGCCCGCCGGGCCAGCGTTTGACGACATCCGCCTTTAACTCCGCCGGGAATGGCGCGCTGGTGCAAAATTTGATGATGAAATGCGAAAGATCGTAATTGGCAAAACCATCATGCGCCATGATCCGCTGTTATTGGACGGGCACCAACATGGTATGCGTGGTCCGGTCGGCCTGCGCGTGGTCAAGATAGCC
>CAZCXQ010000198.1:0-985 GCA_964502655.1 uncultured Sphingorhabdus sp. | reverse complement strand
AATCCGCCATGGCACATGGTCGGCAGGAACACAGCGAGCGTCGTGTTTGAATATAAGGGCGTGGAAACCAACGAACGGCTGTCACGACTGTAAATGGATTTGAAACCACCTGCCATCTGGTGCCAGCGCATGGCGTGCGAATGGATGATGCCCTTTGGTGTGCCTGTCGTTCCGCTCGAATAAATAATGTTGAACGGGTCCGTCGGCGCAGGTGCAGCTGCCGCAAATGTCGCACCCTCTTCTGCCATCCAAGCGTCAAGGCTTGGATGCTGCGCGTCGCCATTATCCAATATGACAATGCGCACATCGCCCAAGTCTATGCCGCCAAGTTCAGCCAGTTTTGCCGCATCGACAAAAAGATGCATCGCCCCGGAGTCCCGCAACATCGCGGACAATTGCGCCGGCGTCGCCGATGTCGTCAGCGGCGCAGCGCAGCCGCCTGCGCGGACTGCGGCCAAATAGACCAGCGCGTAATTGATGTTGCTCATGCCCAAAATGGCGACCGCCTGACCATGCTGAAGACCATCGCGCTGAAGCTGGGCGGCAATGCGTGACGTCGACTGCGCAACTTGGTCCCAGGAAACCGTGGTGAACTTGTCAGCGAGCGCTTGCGCGTCGGGTTTTTCTGCACCCCAAGCACCGATAAGCGCGCCAAAGTCGCCAAAGCTCTTTTCCAGTTCAGTCTCGATATTCATCACGTTTTGTGCCTATCCCTTAGATGCGCATGTGGTGATTTAGCGCGATATCGAAAACTTTCACCGCTTAATTTTTCCCCGCGGGCTGCCACCCAAAAACGCAACAAGCGACAGGCGCAAAAGATTGTGGAAAAATAGCGCATTATTGCCGCTTTCCCTTGGGCTTTTCGGCCTTGGCGCCTATAGTCCACCGATGACAGATCAAATCCCGGAAAACTCCGAAAATAACCCGTCTGCGGACAGCGCAGCCAACCCAAATCAGAACGAATATGGTGCCGACAGCATCAAGG
>CAZCXQ010000197.1:0-4100 GCA_964502655.1 uncultured Sphingorhabdus sp. | reverse complement strand
GCTGGAAGCCGGAGATGAGGGAGGCGGCGAAGTCGAGCTCCAGGTCGGCGGGGCTTCCGGAGAGGCCGAGGTATTCATGCAGGTTGTTAGGCACGTAACGGCCGCCGGTCACCTGAAGGTCCTGGACGAAAAAGCCGGCCTTGTAGCTGCGGTCGGCGGAGGCCAGGGGCTGGGGGATCTTGTACCAGTCGAAGGGCGAGAGCGCGTAAAACTGGGTGATGTCGCCCGAGGCAGGTTCCAGGACACAGGTGCCATGGAGGCTGCCGGTGTCCTTGTAGAGCATGGCGTGCACGGGTAGGGTGAATTGGTCGCTCAGGAAGGTGCCGAAGGTGAAGGCGGTGCCGTCGGCGGTCCGGCCGGTCCAGGCGGCGCTGCCGAGCTTGCCGATGCTGACCTGGGCATAACCATCGCCCTGGGGCAGGGCGGGGCTGCTGCCGTCGGGGTTGCTGATGATCATGTTAAACAGACCCCGGGTTTCCTCGGGCGCCGGGTTGCCTGCAGACCAGGGATTGCGGTTGGCCTCAAAGGCGGTGATGGCCTCATGGTCCGGGACGCAATTTGACAGCAGATGAAGGCGGTCATGGGCAACCAGGAACCCTGAATCCGGCGCGAGGGGATGGGGGGCCAGGGCGATGGGATGATCGAGCTGATTGTCCTCATCGATGGCAGGAGACACGGTCGCGACGATGCCGTTGCGGTTAATCTGACGGAGCAGGCGGTCGCCGACGAAGATCGTGCCATCGCTCCGGGCGAGAATGCCGAGCGGCTGGGTGAAGCGTGCGTTGGCCAGCAGGCCGTCGTCAAAGCCGGGGACACCTGGAGAGCCGGCGTAGGTGGAGACCGAGCCGGTCAGCGAGACTTTTCGGACCACCTTGTTGAGCGTGTCAGTGACGAACAGCGCCTTGTGGAACGGGCTGTAGGCGATGCCCTGGGGCGTGTTGAACCGCGCGCTGGTGCCGCTGCCATCCTTGAAACCCGGGGTGTTGGCCCTGCCTGCCAGGGTGGTGACGACCCCGGCGGGGGTGATCTTGCGGAGGGTGTGGCTGCCGCGGTCCACGACGTAGAGGTTGCGGGCGGGGTCGAAGCAGAGCGAGCAGGGAGCTGTGAACCTGGCGGCGGTGCCGGTGCCGTCGAGGTTTCCGAGCTGGCCGGCGCTGCCGGCGAAGGTGGTGACCAGGCCCAGAGGAGTGACCCTGCGGATGGTTGCATTGCCAGTGTCGGCGACAAAAAGCAGGTCCTCCGGATCCACGGCCAAGCCCTCGGGGCCGTTGAAGGTGGCATCGGTGTCCAGTCCATCGGCTGAGCCAGGCCCGCCTCTTCCGGCGAGGGTGGACACGTCAGAATGATTGTAGTCGATCAGGCGGATCGCATGGTTGCCCGTGTCCGCCACATAAGCGCGCTGGTCGTGCAGCGGGGCGATGCCCCTGGGCATTTTGAATCGGGCGATGCCGAGGTCGCCGTTGACATAATCAGGTTCGGCCGGGTCGCCGAGGGTTCCATCCAGACGATGATTGTAAACACTTTCATCGATGATGACGCCTGTCATGCCATTCCAGGTGGTTAGCGACTGGATCCAAAGGGACAGGTCACCCATGGAGGGCGGGCGTTTGATGTTGAGGGTGGCGGAAGGGTCGCCTCCCAGCGTGATGTCGAGGGCTCCGGCCACGCTGTATTTTTGTCCGGCGAGCGTGACCGAGCCGGACATCGCGCCCGTTTTGGCAAGGGTGATCTGGAGAAGGCCTCCGAATCCAAAGTTGTTGTGGCCTGAACGTTCGACGGTGCCGTTGTAGGTTCCCAGGAGGCTTTCATCGAGGCCTTCGATGGTCATCTCGAACATCTCAGGCAGGCTGGTGCCCGAGGGGTTGGTGGCCTTGATGACGATCTTGCTGGGGATCACGTTGCCATCCTTGTCGAGCCTGCTGGCCTCGGTGGGACGTCCGGTGATCCGACCAGTCTTGGTGTTGAGCACCAGCCCTTTGGGCAGGCCGGTGGCGCTGAAGCTGGTGGGGTTGTTGGAAGCGGTGAGGGTGACTTCGATGAGTTCGCTGACAGAGGCAGCGGAAGGCAGCGGAAGGGGATCAAGAACGGGAACATCATCGACGAAGCCGACGTTGAAGACGCCGTTCTCCAGTTCAGGGTCATTGAACGGTGTGTCGAGGGTGACCCGGCAGGAGTAGAGGCCGGAGTCGTCCACCGTGGTTTTGGTGAGCTTGAAGGCTGCGGACCTGGTGCCGGAGGCGAAGGCCCCTGATGCCTGCTCGCCTTCCTCGATTTCGACGCCATCCCGGAGCCACTGAAAGCGGATGGAAATTTCCGGCAGCTTGGGATGGGCCACCGTGCAGGCAAGCGAGAGCGGCGCCCCCTTTTTGAGGGATCTTTTTTCATCTACGGGGGTGATGAGGCCCAGGTAGGTCGGTCGTGAGACGACCGGTCCGGCGGCCGAATTTTTGATCGCGAGGGTGTAGACACCGACATCGGACATGCCTGGAGTGCCGAGGGTGAGCTGGCTTCGGTTGGCGCCAGGAATCGCCTTGGTGTTCCGGCTCCACTGGTAGGTGATCACCGGGTCGCCGGAAACTTCGACATTCAATCCCAGGATGATGGGAATTCCCAGGTAGCCCAGTTCACTCAGTGGATGCGTGACGAAGGCTGGTGGGAGCGCAAGGTGTCCGATGCCTGAGAGATGAAAGTCGAAGGTGGATTCATCCGCGTCATTGCTGTTGATCTGGTACGAGCTCCAGGAGTTGACTTCGGCAACTGGTGCGTAGGTGATGGTAAAGCTGGTGACGGCACCTGGGGCGAGCGTCGTGGAGGCCAGCGACGAGAGGCTGAAGGTGCTGGAGGCCGTGCCGACCGGCAGGACGCTGAGCCCGCTCAGGGGGGCGGCCCCAATGTTGCGGATGAACACGGTCTTCTGGCGGCTGGCGCCGACGTTCACATGGCTGAAATCGAGAACGGCGTAGGTGGGATCAAGGCCAAATCCCTGGGGGGATTCGACGACGATTTCAGGCACGGCCACGCCGAGGCCTGTGAGGTCGATGTCGAAGGGGTTTTCATCGCTGTCATTGCTGATGATGTGCAGGGCGGCGCTGCGGCTGCCGCCTGCGGAGGGGCGGAAGGTGATCTCAAGGCTGGCATCCTCGTTATCCAGGAGGGAGGCGGGAACATGCGAGAGGGAATAGTCGGCGGCGCCGGGGCCGGTCAGAGAAAGGGAGAGGCCGGTGAGCTCAGCGCTGCCGTTGTTGCGAAGGGTGAGGGTGCGGACGTGGCTTGAACCGGTGTCGACGTTGCCAAAGTCGAGAGGAGGTCCGCCGTCGGTGAGTTTGTTGAGCTCATCGTCCCACACATCGATTTCGGGCGCCAGAATGCCGGCGCCGGAGAGCTCGATGAGAAAGGAGCCTTCGTCAGGGTCATCGCTGACGATTTCCAGCGTGGCGCTGCGCGGGCCGGTTTGGAGGGGGGAAAACATGAGCACGAAGGTCGTGCTTTCACCGGCAGCCACGAGAAGGTCGGGAGGCATGATGACGGCGAACTCGGAACTGTTTGGGCCGCTGGTGTCGCTGCTTGTCAGGGTAAGGTCGGCGTTGCCGGTGTTGCGGATGGTGAAGGTGCGCTGGACATCGGTGTGGATCGAAGTGGCGCCAAAGCTGTAGGACGCGCCGTTGGCCAGCGCAGTCGAGGAAGGGGACAGCACCTCGATCTTGGGGCTGCCGTAAGCCTGATTTTGGGCCAGGGCTTCTGAGCCAGTGCGAGTTGCGGCATGCGCCCAGGGCGTGAGTGAGACCACCAGCATGAGGCAGGTAAGCAGGAAGAGCTTTTCTGAAGAGGACTTCATGGGGCGGATGAAAAACGGAGGGGCAACTGTCCAGCATTCGACGGACAAGCTTGATGGCTGAACTGACGGATCACGGGACTGACGCAGTGCATGCTGACGTGGTTTGCGTGCGCAGGTCAATGGAGTTCTTAGGTCCGCCTAAGCTGCTTGATGGGGCAGGCCTTGAGTTCTGCCTGATTTCGCAGGTGTTCTCCATGGAGCGCGGAACTCCGATTCCGCAGCATCGCGAACGCGGGGGAGGCGTGGAGTGATCTTCAGCTTTGAT
>CAZCXQ010000196.1:0-4117 GCA_964502655.1 uncultured Sphingorhabdus sp. | reverse complement strand
GCAGCATGGCGGCGCAGCTTCCGGCGGAAGATGGTCGTGACCTCGAATTTGCAGATCGCGGTTTTCTTGGAAGTCTGGCAGACCCCATCATCACCAACAAAGATGGCAAGCCTGTCTGGAATTTGGGCGCTTATGACTGGATGGGCAATTCGGCATCGCCGGACACGGTAAACCCCAGCCTTTGGCGGCACATGGGGCTTTTGCGCAAGCATGGCCTATATGCGGTGACCGACAATATGTGGCAAGTGCGCGGGTTTGATGTGTCCAACATGACCATCATCAAAGGGCAAACGGGTTGGATTATCATCGATCCGTTGACCAGCCGGGATACCGCCGCTGCGGCGCTGAAGCTTGTGAATGAAAAGTTGGGGACACGCCCTGTTTCCGCAGTCATTTACAGCCATAGCCATGGCGACCATTTTGGCGGCGTGCGTGGCATCGTCAATGAAGCCGATGTTAAGGCGGGCAAAGTCGCCATTATCGCGCCGGAACATTTTTTGGCTGAAACTGCGTCTGAAAATGTGATGGCCGGGCCAGCGATGGGACGGCGGGCGACATTCCAATTTGGCACCAACTTGGCACCGGGGCCGCAGGGTCAAATGGGCAGCGGCATCGGCAAAGGCATTGGCGGTGGTGACATTACGCTCATTTCGCCAACCATCGACATTCGCAAAACCGGTGAAGTACGCGAAATTGACGGCGTGAATCTCGAATTTCAAATGGTGCCCGCGACAGAAGCGCCCGCCGAAATGAACGTTTATGTCCCCGCAGCGCGTACATTTTTGGCGGCGGAAATAGCAACGTGCAGTCTGCACAATATTCTGACGCCGCGCGGTGCCAAGGTACGCGATGCGCTCAGCTGGTCCGGATTCCTGAACGAAGCCGTCAACCTGTACGGCGACCGCAGCGACACGATCATCTCAAGCCATTGCTGGCCACGCTTTGGACAGTCCGAGGTCAAAGGCTGGTTGTCGGGCCAACGCGATAACTATCGCTATTTGCACGACCAAACAGTCCGCATGATGAACAAGGGCATGACCCAGGCCGAAATTGCCGAGGCGTTGAAAGCGCCACCAGCGATTGGCGACCAATGGTTCAACAAGGGCTATTATGGGACCTACAGCCACAATTCGAAGGCCGTGTATCAATATTATCTGGGCTGGTATGACGCCGTCCCTGCCAATCTTAACCCTCACCCGCCCGAAATTCGCGCGGCAAAAATGGTCGCAGCAATGGGCGGGGCAAAGAAGCTGCTCGCAGCGGCCAAAAAGGCGATGAAGGCGGGGGATTATCGCTGGTCTTCGGACCTGTTGAACCAACTGGTTTTTGCCGATCCCAAAAATGTAGAAGGCCGCGCTTTGCTTGCCGACAGCTATGAACAGCAAGGCTATCAGGCGGAGTCCGCGATTTGGCGTAACATGTTTCTGACCGGTGCGGCCGAGCTACGGCACGGCATGAAGGCGGGCGTAAGTACGCAAAGCATCGACATGATTTCAGCGATACCAACCGGCCTGTTGCTCGATTCTGTCGCGACCCGATTGGATCCGAAGATTATCGGTAATGCCGCACTGACGCTGAACTTTGTGATTTCGGACCGGAAAGAGACAGCAAAAATCACCGTCGGCAACGCGGTGATGATCAGCGAAATGGGAACAGGCCATGCCGCGCCAGCAGTGACCGTCTCGGGACCGCGTCAGCTGTTCCTTGCTCTGTTGTTCCTGAAAATGCCGGCAGCGCAATTGCAAATGGCTGGGCTGAAGATCGAAGGCGACCGGTCCGTCGTTGATAAGTTACAGGCGGCGCTTGACCCTATGCCCGGCGCATTCAATATCGCCGAACCTTAAGGGATTACATTTCCCCGCGTTCGCGGCGGATTGCGTACCATTTTTTGACGTTGGCGTTGTGCTGTTGCAGCGTGTCGGCAAACACATGCCCGCCCTTGCCATCGGCGACGAAGAACAATGCGCTCGTCGCTTGCGGGTTCAGCACGGCGGCAATCGCGGCGCGTGACGGATTGGCAATGGGGCCCTTTGGCAGGCCCGTCATCGCATAGGTGTTATAGCCATTGACGTCGGCTATTTCGGATTTGCGGATGCGTCGGCCAAGCGGTTTGCCCTTGGTAATCGGGTAAATGATGGTCGGGTCAGCCTGAAGCATCATGCCCTTGCGTAGGCGGTTGGAATATACCCCAGCCACAATCCGCAGTTCGGATTTCAGCGCGGTTTCCTTCTCGACAATCGACGCCAGCGTCAACGCCTCAAGCGGCGTTTTGACGACCGTGTTGGGGCTTCGTTCTGGCCAAAGCTCGTCCATTGTCTTTGTCATCGCGTCTTGCATGCGTTTCAGCACGGCAGCGCGTGGCTCGCCTACGCCAAAGGCATAGCTGTCGGGAAGCACGGAGCCTTCGGCCGGCATTGTGATAGTGCCGCTGAGGCGGTCATTCGCCATCAAGCGTTCGTAGACCATGATCGAGGGCATCCCCTCGGGGATCGTGACCATCCGCTGGACGGTTTTGCCGCCGGTGAGGATGGACAATATCTCGGCATTCGACGCCTGTGGCTGGATGATGAATTCTCCAGCCTTAATCGTGCTGGTGCCGCCAAAAATTCGCGCGCGGTTTACGAACGCATCGGCGGACTTGATGACGCCGTCTTTTTCAAGCTGCTGTGCGGCGAGGGTAATGCTTGAACCGGGCTTGATAACGACGGTAACTTCGCGCTCCAGCGGACCGGGTGCGGTCCAGCCGTAGATGAAGTTGCCCGCAATGATAGCAAGCAGCAGCGCCGCCGCTAATATCGCCCATCTGGCGAGGCGGCGCATATCGTTAGATCGCCTTCATGATCAAGCTGGCATTGGTCCCGCCAAAGCCAAAGCTGTTGTTCAAGACAGCCTTCACTTCACGCTTTTTGGCCACATGCGGCACCAAGTCGACGCCTTCAGTGCCTTCATCGGGATTGTCCAGATTAAGCGTTGGCGGAACGATTTGGTCGCGGAGCGCGAGGATGCAAAAAATGCTTTCGACCGCGCCAGCGCCGCCCAAAAGATGGCCGATGGCGGACTTGGTCGAGCTCATGGAGACGTTCGCAATCGCATCACCAAATAAACGCTTTACGGCACCCAGTTCGATGGTGTCGGCCATCGTCGATGTGCCATGGGCGTTGATATAATCAATATCGCTTGGCGTCATGCCCGCCTTTTTCAACGCCATTTGCATCGAACGATAGGCACCGTCGCCATCGGGATGTGGCGCGGTTACGTGATAGGCATCGCCCGAAAGGCCATAGCCAACAACTTCGGCATAGATTTTTGCACCGCGCGCCTTTGCGTGCTCATATTCTTCAAGAACGATAACGCCTGCGCCTTCACCCATAACAAAACCGTCACGGTCCTTGTCATAAGGGCGACTTGCGGCTTCGGGACGGTCGTTAAAGCTCATGTTCAATGCACGTGCTTGCGCAAATCCCGCAATGCCCAGTGGGTTGACCGTGCCCTCTGCACCGCCAGCCAGCATGATGTCGGCGTCATCATCGCGGATCATGCGCGCGGCATCGCCAATGGAGTGCGCGCCGGTGGAACAGGCGGTCACCACGGCGTGATTGGGGCCTTTCAGACCATATTTAATGCTAACCTGACCAGAGATCAGGTTAATGAGCCGGCCATGCACAAAATGCGGGCTGACGCGGCCGGGGCCTTTTTCAGCGAGCAACAATGCTTCGCTTTCAATGCCGGGCAGGCCGCCAATGCCGGATCCGATGGAGCATCCAGCGCGTAGCTTTTGTTCTTCGGTCAATTCGGTGAGACCGGCATTTTCCAATGCCTGACCTGCGGCATCGATGCCGTAAATGATAAAGGGATCAACCTGCCGCTGAACCTTGTGGTCAACCCGCTTGTCGGGGTCAAAGCCCCATGCGTGGTCCTTTGGCTTTACCTCACAGGCAATATGACATTTATGGTCGCTGGCGTCAAAACGCGTGATCATGCCTGCGCCGGATTTGCCAGCAATCAGGTTGGACCATGTCGTTTCGACATCAGCCCCCAAAGGTGTGACCAGACCCAGTCCAGTGACCACGACACGACGCATTGCGTTATCTCCAAAATGCTAATCTTCGCAGCCCAA
>CAZCXQ010000195.1:0-4148 GCA_964502655.1 uncultured Sphingorhabdus sp. | reverse complement strand
CGATGGCGCAACTGGTCGAAGCCAATTTGCTCGGCGAAGATGGCGAGACCAAAAAAGCGGTCGCAATATATGCAAAGGTCGCCGCAGACAGCAGCCTGCCGCAGACATTCCGCGATCTCGCCCTCATTCGCCAGGTCAGCGCCGAATTTGATTCGATCCCGCCGCAACAGGTTGTTGACCGGTTGAAGCCACTTGCGACCCCCGGCCATGCATGGTTTGGCAGCGCCGGTGAGCTGACGGCATTGGCCTATATAAAAATGGGTAAGGACAATTTGGCCGGCCCGATTTTTGCCCAGATTGCAAAGCAGGAGGACCTGCCGGAGTCGCTGCGCAGCCGTTCGCAACAAATGGCTGGCGCGCTTGGCGTAGATACTGTTCAGGTTGACGCAAAGCGCAATGCGGCATCGAAGGCGGATGAAACCGCCTCCAAGGGAGAGTGAAATTGAAGACTGTCACGAAGCTTTTATTGGTTCTCGCCGCATCCACCACCCTTGGCGGCTGTGCCGTTCTGGACGGCGTGCGCGGCGATGCCGGCAAGAAAAACAACACCCCGACCGTCGGCAATCGCGTCGCCATATTGGGCACCGAGCGCGATACCGACATTGATGCCGCGCTGGCCAATGTTGCGGTGACTTTGCCACCAGCCACCGTCAACGAAGCATGGGCGCAGCCCGGCGGCAACGCATCAAAATCACCCGGCCATGTTGAACTGAGCCAAGGTCTGTCGCGCATTTGGACCGCACGCGTAACCGGCGCCAACCCGCGCGCGCGCCTCGCCGCGAGCCCGGTGATGAGCGACGGACGGTTATATGTTGTCGACACCACGGCGCGAGTCACCGCCTTTGACGCCAACACCGGCGCGCAAATCTGGAGCAATGCGCTTGAAGTCAAAAGTGATGGCAAGTCATCGCGCTATGGCGGCGGCGTAAGCGCAACCGCCACCAACGTATTTGCGACCAACGGCGTTGGCGATGTTGCATCGCTTGCCGCCGATACCGGCGCGCTTGTGTGGAAAAAGCGTCCTGCAGGGCCGCTGCGCGGGGCGCCGACACTGTCCAATGGCAATTTATATGTCATGACCCAGGACAACCAGATTTACGCCTTGCGTCAAAGCGACGGTGAACCCCAATGGAACGAAGCTGGCCCCGTTGCCGCATCGGGCATCTTTGGCGTTGGCGCACCTGCGGCGGCACAAGGCACGGTCATCGCTGGCTATTCGAGCGGAGAGCTTGCCGCCTATCGTTATGAAAATGGCCGTAGCCTGTGGAGCGACACATTGTCCCGCACGGCCATGTCGACATCGGTTTCGACGTTGACCGATATTGACGCCGATCCCGTCATTGACCGTGGCCGTGTCTTTGCACTCGGCAAGGGCGGCCGTATGGCGTCCTATGAACTGGTCAGCGGCCAGCGCATTTGGGAAATCAACATTGCCGGCATTTCAACACCTGTCGCCGTGGGCGACTGGGTATTTGTGATGACGGACGAGGCAAAGCTTCTGTGCGTTGCGCGGTCAAGCGGCAAGGTCCGGTGGATTTCCAAGCTGCAGCGTTTCAAAAATGAAAAGAAGAAAAAGGGCCCGATCAGCTGGTATGGTCCGGTCCTTGCCGGTGGCCGTCTGATCGTTGCCAATTCGCATGGAGCTGTCTGGTCGGTTTCCCCCGATGAAGGCGCCGCCACCGAAGTATTCGACGTCAAGAGTGACGTGTCGCTCGCCCCGATTGTGGCGAACAACACATTGTATATCTTGGACGACTCCGGCCGCATTTCTGCGTTCCGGGGTTAAGTCTTTAAAGGAGTAATGCCGGCATGTTGCCGACGGTAGCCATTATCGGTCGGCCCAATGTCGGCAAGTCAACTTTGTTCAACCGTCTGGTTGGCAAGAAGCTGGCGCTTGTCGACGATACGCCTGGCGTCACGCGCGACCGGCGTGAGGGCCACGGTCGCTTGTTCGATCTTGAATTCACCATTGTCGATACCGCAGGCTATGAGGATGAAGATCCCGATACCCTGCCCGGCCGGATGCGCATGCAAACCGAGGCCGCGATTGCCGGCGCGCAGGTTGCGTTGTTCCTGATCGATGGCCGTGTCGGCGTCACCCCGCTTGATGAAGAAATCGCCCGTTGGCTGCGCAGCAGCGCGACCCCCGTCGTTTTGGCCGTGAACAAGGCCGAAGGCAAGCAGGGCGATAACGGCATTTTGGAAAGCTACGCGCTTGGCTTTGGCGAGCCGATTGCGATCAGCGGCGAACATGGCGAAGGCATGGCCGACCTGTTCCAGTCGCTGTTGCCGCATATTGACGGCGGTGCGTTTGAAGTGCCCGACCCCGAAGCCCCTGACGCGATATTGAAACTGGCCATTGTTGGCCGCCCGAATGCAGGCAAATCCACGCTCATTAACAAGATTTTGGGCGAGAACCGCTTGATTACCGGGCCTGAGGCAGGGATTACCCGCGACAGTATTTCGGTGGACTGGGTCTGGACCGACCCGAGCCCGAAAGAGCGCGAGCCCGATGAAGACGGCAATATCCCGCCGATGCTGACCGAACGGCGCGTGCGCCTGATCGATACGGCAGGGATGCGCAAGCGCGCCAAGGTGCAGGACAAGCTTGAAAAGCTGTCGGTGGCCGATGCCCGCCACGCGATCGATTTTGCGGAAGTCGTCGTATTGCTGTTGGACGCGACCAAAGGTTTGGAAGTCCAGGACCTGAAAATTGCGGACCATGTCATTCAAGAAGGCCGCGCGCTGATTGTCGCCATTAACAAATGGGACGTGGCCGTCGATGGCGGCAGCCTGTTCAAAGGGATCCGCGGCGCGCTGGATGAGGGCCTGTCGCAGTTGAAGGGCGTGCCAATGATCGCCGTGTCTGCGCAGACCGGCAAGGGGCTGGACCAGATGATTTCGGCGGCGTTTGACGCGCGCGAGGCATGGAACAAACGCGTGCCCACCGGCATACTCAACCGCTGGTTCGAAGCTGCGATTTCGGCAAACCCGCCACCTGCCCCCGGCGGCAAGCGGATCAAATTGCGTTATATGACGCAGGCGCGCAACCGCCCGCCGACGTTTGTGATTTTCGGCAACCGGACCGACGAATTGCCCGCCAGCTATGCGCGCTATTTGCTCAATGGTATTCGCCGTGATTTGGATTTCGGTGCAGTACCCGTGCGCATCAATTTCCGTTCATCGAAGAACCCGTTCGCGGATTAGTCTTGCATCTGGCGCGGTCTAGCAAACAGACTATGTCAACGCTCTGTTTACTTCTGGCGGTGTAGTATCGTGCTGGACCATATTTCCGCGTCCCGGGAGCGAATAGTTGACGAACGATCCGGATGGACTGATTGACTGGAAAGCCTTTACAGAAACCCGCAAATTGTTGGGTACAGGCTTTGTGCGCGTTTTGGGCTATTTCCTTGAGGACGGCACGAAATCTGTGGCCGCAATCGAAGAGGCCATGCGCTTGAAAGATTCGGCAAAGCTGGTGATGCCTGCACACACGTTAAAAGGCGAGGCATGGCAATTTGGCGCGAATCGCTTGGCATTGTTGGCCGAAGAAATCGAAGTCGCCGCGCGGCATTATGTCGAAATCCGGATCGACCCGTCTGAACTCGTTGAAAAGGTCGTTCGCCTGCGTCCGCTGTTCGAAGCGACATTGCTGGCGCTCGAAGCCGAGACCAGTCCCTTGGTCGAGCGCCGTCCGGTCGCGGCGGCCCAACGCAACGCCCTTGGCGGAATGCGTTACGGCTAAACCCTTTCGTTCAGCGACGCATCGGCTGCATCTGTCCGCGGGCCAGACTGCGCCACAGCCACTCCAACGGGCCATAACGATAGTGTTTCAACCATGGGTGCGACCATGACAGCATGACCGCCCACATCATCAGCACAAATGCCCATAGACCAAGACGGCTGACTTCGCCGAACAAGCCAAAGCCATAGCCATAGAACAGGGTGGTCATGATGATGCTGGTACCCAGATAATTGGTAAAGGCTGCGCGTCCGGCGGCGGCGACACGCGCCATCAGCGGACTGCCGCCAAAGCGCGCGATGACCAAAAGCAGCACCGCAGCATATCCGACGGTGAGCATGAGACGCGGTAGCGCCCCCCAAAAGAAGATAATCGCGAGCGCCGTAACCGCGTCATATTGGCTGAC
>CAZCXQ010000194.1:0-4153 GCA_964502655.1 uncultured Sphingorhabdus sp. | reverse complement strand
CCGTATTGGTGCGCAGTGCCTTAAGCACCTTTTCTTCATTTGCGCCCAATAGCGGCTTAATGAATGCCGTTGCATGGCGCAAATCCGGAGACATACGCACTTCGGTCACGCTGACGCTGTGGCTGTTAAGAACATCGTCATGCACTTCGCCACGCGCGAGCAGTTCCGACAATATATGCCGGAATTGTTCGCCTACGCGCAACAACCGCACGGAACGGCCCTCGGTACCAGTGTCGTTATGCTTGGCCATAAAGCTCCCCTTTCAGGTTCGAGCTAAGCTCACAACGTCCGTTCACGTTCCTCGACTTCAAAGACTTCGAGCATATCGCCTGCCTTGACGTCGTTGGTATCCGCCAACACAACACCACATTCGAGACCAGCACGAACTTCGTCGATATTGTCCTTGAACCGGCGGAGCGAGGCAATCGTGGTTTTCGACACGATGACGTCTTCGCGGGTAAGACGTGCATGAAGGCCCTTTTTGATGATGCCATCGGTGACCAGCAAACCAGCGGCCTTGTCGCGCTTGCCGGACTTGAACACGTCCTTGACCTCTGCGCGGCCAACAACGGTTTCGATGATTTCCGGACCAAGCTCGCCCGCCATTTCCTTGGCGATGTCTGCCGTCAGGTGATAAATCACATCGAAATATTTCAACCGGACCCGGTCACGCTTCGCAAGCGCCGCAGCCTTGCTGTTCGGACGCACGTTAAAGCCAATCAGTGGCGCATTGGACGCCGCCGCAAGCAGCATATCCGATTCCGTAATACCGCCAACGCCAGCCAACAGAACGCGAACCTTGATTTCGTCTGTGGAGATATTGTTGAGCGCCGTCACAATGGCTTCGACCGAACCCTGCACATCGCCCTTGATGACGACAGGATATTCCTTGGCCCGCGTTGCGGACAAGTTATCGAACAGATTTTCAAGATTTGGCGTGACTTGCGCGGTGCGCACCTTCGTCGACTTTTCCTTGCGGTACAAGGCAACTTCGCGGGCACGCGCTTCGTTTTCTACGACAGTCAAGACGTCGCCAGCGGACGGCACACCCGTCAGGCCGAGCACTTCGACCGGCATTGCCGGGCCTGCTTCGGGCACCTGCTGCCCCTTGTCATTAATCAACGCGCGGACCTTGCCGCTTTCTGCGCCGACAACGAAGATATCGCCACGCTTCAACGTGCCGCGCTTTACCAGCACGGTCGCAACGGCTCCGCGGCCCTTATCCAGCTGTGCCTCAACCACCACGGCTTCCGCCGCACGATCAGGATTGGACTTGAGCTCCATGACTTCGGCCTGAAGCGCCAATTTGTCGAGCAGATCGTCCAAGCCAGTTTTCTTGAGCGCGGAAACTTCCACGTCCTGAACATCGCCGCCCATCGCCTCGACAATGACTTCATGTTCCAGCAAACGTTCACGCACCTTCTGCGGATTTGCGCCTTCCTTGTCGATCTTGTTGATCGCAACAATCATCGGCACATTGGCTGCCTTGGCATGCTTAATGGCTTCGATCGTCTGGGGCATAAGACCGTCATCGGCTGCAACCACCAGAATGACGATATCGGTAACCGACGCACCGCGCTGGCGCATTTGCGTGAACGCTTCATGGCCCGGGGTATCGAGGAAGGTGATGAGCGAGCCATCCTTTGTCTTCACCTGATAGGCGCCGATATGCTGCGTAATACCGCCAGCTTCGCCCGAAACGACATTTGCGCCGCGCAAGGCGTCGAGCAGCGATGTCTTACCATGGTCGACATGGCCCATGACCGTCACGACAGGCGGACGCGCCTTCAACGTTTCTGGGGCATCAACATCTTCGTCATGAACGATGTCGACGTCAGCGTCGGAAACGCGGGTGATGTTGTGGCCAAACTCTTCGACGAGCAATTCCGCCGTATCTTGGTCGATTGTTTCGTTGATGGTGACGGGCATGCCCATTTTGAACAGTGCCTTCACCAGGTCACTGCCCTTTTCCGCCATACGGTTGGCCAGTTCCTGAACTGTGATTGTTTCAGGAACAACGACGTCACGGGTCTGCTTGACCTGTGCCTGACGGTTACCACCGCCGTGCAAACGCTTTTCCTTTTCACGCGCACGCTTCAGCGCAGCGAGTGAACGCGCACGGGCACCATCATCGCCCTCAAGCGCGCGGGTAACGGTCAGCTTGCCCGACTGGCGGCGATCATCGGCTGCACCGCGCGTGGGGCGATGTGGAGCCTTCTTGATCTCTTCACGCTCGCGCTCAGGACGCTTAGGCGCTTCAACAGGTGTAAAGCGACGCGGTGCAGGCGCTGCGCCATCCCTGTTGGTTTCTTCAGCAACAGGTTCAAATATTTCAGGCTCGACAGGCGCGGCTGCAGCTGGCGGTGGAGGCGGCGGAGCTGCGGCTTCCTCACGATTGGCTTGCGCACGCTGACGCTCTTCTTCGGCGCGCTGTGCGCGTTGCTCGGCTTCACGGCGGCTGCTTTCTTCCAGCATGGCCAAACGCGCTTCTTCAGCTTCGCGAAGCAGCTTTGCCTGACGTTCCTGACGGCTCAGCATGTCATTGCCCGTTGGACGCGGTGCTGGTGCAGCCGGGGCCGGCGCAGGTGCGGCCGCTACAGGCGCAGCGGGTGGCGGCGGAGGTGGTGGTGGCGCGGCTACTTCAGGCTCAGGCGCGTAACCGGGCTTGCCGACGAGCTTCTTGCGCTTCACCTCAACCACAACTTTGTTTGTGCGGCCATGGCTAAAGGTCTGTTTGACTTCACCAGACTCGAGCGAGCGGCTCAAAGTGAGCGGCTTGCGCGTTAATGTCGGTTTATTGTTGGTATCATCACTCATCGAAACAGAACCCGTCCTTACTCAGTCAATTGCGGGGACGTCAGAAATATGGCCCCGCACGTCCGCAACCAAAGCTGCGGAATCGAGGGGCGCATTACTGCATCCTTTGAAATTTAGCCAGCGTCCAAGATGATACATCACCCTATCTGCTGCTTTTTGGTCAATCAATGCGACGTGAACGGCATTTGACCGTCCAAGCGCTGCCGACAATGCGTCACGGTCGACGGGCAGTTTCAAACCACCCTTGCCGGTCCCTTCGGCATCTTCACCAACGCGCCACGCCTGATCGCGCTTGCCACTGCCGTCGGCGCTGGCATCGGAAGCATGCAAGAGCAAACGGACCTGTCCGCTGCGTGATGCAGAATCGATCTTCTCAGCACCCAAGATAAGGTGCCCTGCCCGCGCTTCCAACCCAAGCCGGTCCAGAAAAGCCTTTTCAAGGCCGCGATCGATGCGGCCGCTCAGGTCATCAATGATGTCAATCTTGTCGGTTTTGAAGGCACGGCGCAGCAAACCGGCAAGCTTGCCCTTTTCCTGCGCCTTTGTCAGTTCTGCCCCGGATACACCAATCCACGCGCCACGGCCTGGGGCCTTGGCAAATAGATCAGGCGCAATGCTGCCATCGGGGCCGAGGGCAAGCCGGATGAGCTGGGCACGAGTCCCATGCTCACCTGACAATATGCACTTCCTTATTGGGGAGTGTCGGCTCTCATTGGGAGTCGTCCGCTGCAACCGCGTCCTCCTCTATGATATCCGAAGCTGGCGCGCTGTCTTCGTCGTCGAACCAGTGTGCGCGTGCGGCCATGATGATTTCATTGCCCTGTTCTTCGGACAATCCAAACATCGCCAAGACGCCAGCCTTATCTTCCGTACGGTTGCGGCGCATTTCGCGGTCGCTGCGTTCGTTGCGGCGCGGCTCACGTGCCTTTTGGATCAGTTCGTCGGTCGCCAAGTCAGCGAGATCATCAAGCGTCTTGATGCCGGCCTTACCCAGTACAACAAGCATCGCTTCTGTCAGAATGGGGAGTTCCGCAAGTGCGTCTTCAACACCCAATTCGCGGCGTTCGGTCCGGTTGGCTTCTTCACGGCGATCAAGCGCTTCTTGTGCGCGGCTCTGAAGCTCTTCAGCCAGACCTTCGTCAAAGCCTTCGATGGCAGCGATTTCGGACGGATCGACATAAGCAACTTCTTCAAGTTCGCTAAAGCCTTCCGCAACCAGAAGCTGCGCCAAGGTTTCGTCCACATCCAGCTCTTGCTGGAACATTTCCGAACGTTCAACGAATTCTTTCTGACGCTTTTCGCTCGATTCCGCTTCGGTCATGATGTCGATACCACG
>CAZCXQ010000193.1:0-4171 GCA_964502655.1 uncultured Sphingorhabdus sp. | reverse complement strand
CGCATCCGCCGGGCAGCGACACGGTCGCTTCGCCCGCACGGGCCAGCATTGGGCCCAAAACCAGAATCGACGCGCGCATTTTGCGGACAAGGTCATAGGGCGCGATGTTTGTGGTGATACGCGTCGCTTCGAGCGTCATCACGCGGCCGAAATCTTCAGGACGCGACCCGGCAACCGTTGTGGAAATACCGAACTGGTTCATCAAATGTTGGAACCCGTCAATGTCGGCCAAGCGCGGCAAATTGCGCAAGGTCAGCGGCTCGTCGGTCAGCAACGCGCAGGGTATCAGCGTCAATGCGCTGTTCTTTGCGCCTGAAATGGGAATCTTGCCCTTGAGCGTATTGCCGCCGCGTACGATTATCTTATCCATCGCAGGGTATTTAGCGGGAATCGATTGCGGCGCAACTTAGGAATTGGAAGTCACAACGTCGTGAGCGCAATCTCAAGCTGACCCAATCGTTCTTTGCCCCAATATATCTCGTCACCCACAAAGAATGTCGGAACGCCAAATGCCCCGCGTTTGGCGGCATCTTCGGTGTTCGCGATCAATTCCGCTTTCACGGCCGGATCCTCGGCCTTTGCAAGCAATGCCGCACTGTCGATGCCAGCTGCGTCCAGAACCAAAGCGACAATCTGTGCATTGCCCATGTCTGCGCCGTCTTCCCACATCGCCGCCATCACTGCGTCCACATAAGGCGCAAAGCAGCCGAGATGCTGCGCGGCAACCGCGCCACGCATCAGTTGCAGCGAATTGATGGGAAAGCGCGGGTTCATTTTGAACGGTAGCGCATGCGCTTTGACGAAACGGTCGAATTCCAGCATCTCATAATTGCGTTTTGCGGGCGTCTCCGCATAGCGCATCAACGGTGCCTGATTATTCGTAAGCTTGAACAATCCCCCCAGCGAGATAGGGATATAGACGGCTTCAGCGCCCGTACGCGCGCAGATGTCGGGCAGCATCTTGTGCGCGAGATAGCTGTTGGGTCCGCCGAAATCGAAAAGAAATTGGAAGCTTTTGGTCATCAAAAATTCTCCGTCCATGGCCGTAAATCCATCTCATGCGTCCACGCGCTGCGGTGTTGCTTGTGCAATGCGACATATTGCAGCGCAATCGCATCGGGCGACAACACGCCGTCAGCCGCCTTGGCCGCTTCGAAATTGGGGTGAATGCCCCTGATAAAGGCTGTGTCGATGCCGCCATCAATGATGACATGCGCGACGTGAATATTCTTCGGCCCAAGTTCGCGCGCCATTGACTGCGCCAGCATGCGTAGCGCGCCTTTTGCACCGGAAAAGGCTGAAAAGCCGCTTCCGCCGCGTAGGCTGGCGGTTGCGCCGGTGAAAATGATTGTTCCGGACTGGCGCTCAACCATCCGGCGCGCCGCCTCGCGTCCCATGAGGAAACCCGCAAAGGCCGCCATTTCCCAAACCTTGCGATAAACCTGTGCGGTCATATCCAGAATTGAGAAGTTCACATTGGCGCCGATGTTGAACACGGCGACCTCAATCGGGCCCACGTCGCGTTCAATCGCGTGGACCATCGCCACGACCTCTTCTTCGATACGCGCATCTGCGGGATAGGCGCGGGCAGCATAGCCCTCCGCATGAATGGATTTTACCAACGCTTCCAGCTGGTCCGCATTGCGGGCGCGTCGGTTGACACAAGCGGTGTAGCCTTCGCGGGCAAAAGCCTTTGCAATCGCGCCGCCCGTTGCGTCACCTGCGCCAACGATCAATGCTGCTGCCATATTATTTCTCCTTGCATGATTGGATGGCTTGCCAGCCCGGAATTTGCAACCGATAGTCGGCCGATAAAGTCTTGGGAGAGAGAATGATGCGTTTGAAATATGGCCTGCTTTGCGCATTTGCACCGTTGCTATTGGCTGCGGCCCCAGCGCAAACGACGGACGTCATCCTAACGGGCGGGTCGATACTCACCATGGCTGGCGATCAGCCCGAGTTTGTTGAGGCCATATTGCTGCGCAACGGCAAAATCGCCGCTCTTGGCACGCTCGCCTCGATCAAAAAAGCTGCCGCCAAAAAGGTCGAATTGCTGGACCTGAAAGGGCGCACCGTTCTGCCCGGCTTTATCGATGCGCATGGGCATATGGGCTATGTTGGGCAGAATGCAGCGATGGCACAATTGCAACCACCGCCCGTTGGGACGGTTACATCGATCGCAGAGTTGCAGGACGCGCTGCGCCAATATTCACGCCCCGCTGGTATGCCGCTGATTATCGGCAATGGCTATGACGACTCGCAACTGGCCGAGCTGCGGCATCCGACACGGGCGGATCTGGATGCGGTTTCCAGTACGGTGCCGATTTTGGTTCTGCATGTCAGCGGGCATTTTGCGGCGATGAATTCAGCGATGCTCAAGCTGGTTGGCTATACGCCAGAGACGCCCGATCCCATGGGCGGGGTGATCCGGCGTGAGGCCGATGGCAAAACACCCAATGGCGTGCTGGAGGAAACGGCGCTGTATCCCGTGATGAAAGTGCTGACACCGCCCAGTATGGATGCCAGCATTGCGCCGCTGGTGACGGGTGCCAAAATCTATGCCGCCAACGGTATCACCACCGGGCAGGACGGACGGATCATGCCGGAAAGCTGGGCAGCGATGGAGGAAGCGGACAAGCGCGGGCTATTCCCGATTGATGTCGTGGCGCTAACCTCCTTTGAACGTGACTGGTCCCCGGCAGTACGTGCGCGGATTGGCAAACCCTATCCAGCGGGCGGGCATTTGCGCATTGGCGGCATTAAACTGACGCTCGATGGTTCGCCGCAGGGACGCACGGCGTGGTTGAAAGACCCGGTTCCCATCCCGCCACACGGGCAAAAAGAGGGCTATGCCGGTTATCCGGCGATTGATCTGAAATTGTTCAACGCCAAACTGGCGGATGCCGCACAAAATGGCTGGCAGGTTTTCGTCCATGTCAACGGCGACGCCGCCGCGCAGGCCTTGATCGACGGGGTCCGGGATAATGGTCTGGCTGGTAAGCGCACCATCGCCATCCATAATCAAGTGGTTCAACTGGATCAGCTAAAGGATATGAAGGCGTTGGATATCCAGCCGAGCTTTTTTGCCAACCATACCTATTATTGGGGCGACTGGCACCGCGACGTAGCGCTTGGTCCCAAACGTGCAGATTTTATCTCGCCACAGGCAACGGCCTGGGCACTGGGGCTGCGCCCGACGGCGCATAATGATTCCCCGGTTGTACCGCCCGACATGATGCGGCTGGTCTGGTCATCGGTGAACCGGCTGACGCAAAGCGGCGACATATTGGGGCCAACGGAGCGGATATCGCCCTATCGCGCATTGCAACAAGTGACGATCAATGCCGCATGGCAAATCGGAGAGGACGGGGACAAAGGCAGCCTAGCGGCCGGGAAGCGCGCGGATCTTGTTATTCTGGACGGAAACCCGCTGACCGTGGATGCGGCCAAAATATACAGCATCAAAGTGGTTGCGACGATTAAAGATGGTAAAACAATATATGGGTCAATTGGTGCGCCGCGCGAACCATAGGTCCTGACCCTAGTCTTTTTCCAACGTACATTGCAGCGGGTGCTGATTTTTTTGGGCGAAGTCCATGACCTGAGTCACTTTGGTTTCAGCAACTTCATAAGTGAAGATGCCGCACACGCCGACGCCCTTTTGATGGACATGTAGCATCACGCGGGTGGCCTGATCTGTGTCCATCTGAAAAAACGCCTTCAGCACATGAACGACGAACTCCATCGGCGTATAATCGTCGTTGAGCAGCAGGACTTTATACAGGCTGGGCTTTTGCGTCTTTGGCCGTGTGCGCGTGGCAAGGCCGACGCCGGGTGTGCCCCCTGATTTGTCGTCGTCATCATGTGCCATGTGGATCTGCATCACTCTAAAATAGGTCAGGGTAGGGTGACTGTGCAACCCCTGTTCCATATCAATTTCGTTTGGCTAAAAAGAAACCGCCCTTTCCGCAGGGGAAAGGACGGCTCTTTTATGATTGCGCTAGCGTTTCTCGGTTGCCCACCACCATAAGGAGGAGAGAGAAGGCAGCAGGCGCGAAATGCACCAGCGCAATAACCTCGGAAAACTTATGCAGCTTTCTTGAAAAGCTCAGTCGTTGCCGCGATGCGGTTCGAAATCGGCTGGAACATTTCGTTTACCAGCTTGACCATC
>CAZCXQ010000192.1:0-4180 GCA_964502655.1 uncultured Sphingorhabdus sp. | reverse complement strand
CCTGAAGACGGCGTGCTGTTGCACCAGTTTTCTCCAACAGGTTTCTATTCAAGCGCGGTCATCAATCCGTTCCTGCTTGAATTGCAGGCCCGTTCAGAACGTCAGATTGCCTATGTGCAGACCGCCGATGCGGAACACACCGCGCAGCTGGATGTCGGCGTGAAGGGCAAGAATTTCTGGGTGAAGCCTGCGGACCTGATGAAGGCCCGCGAATGGGATGCACGCGGGTTTACGGTCGCTTTGAAAACGCCCGACAACACCTTGGTCTTTGTGACGCCGCCGTCGGGTGAAGTCATCCGCAAGGATCAGAAGGATTGCATGGGCTGTCTGTCGCATTGCGGATTTTCGTCATGGAAAGACCATGACAATAATTCGACGGGTCGCCTCGCCGATCCGCGCAGCTTCTGCATTCAAAAGGCATTGCAGAACATCGCGCACGGCGCGCCCATCGACGAAAACCTGATGTTCGCAGGGCACAGCGCCTATCTGTTCGGTAAGGACCCGTTCTATTCGAACGGTTTCGTCCCAACTGTGCAGCAATTGATGGACCGCATCCTGACCGGCGATTGACGCCGGGTTTCTTTGCCGGAAATTGCCCTTGGTCGCGTAGCAACGCGACCAAGGGCTATGTAGCATTACGTTGCCGTCAGGGGCGGCTTAATCCAAATCCCAAGCGCGTTCGCCATGGCTTGAAATATCAAGCCCATCACGCTCCTGATCTTCGCTGACACGCATCGGTACGACCATCGAAACGAGATAGCCGATGATCAGCGTGACCACGGCGGAATAGGCGCCGACGATGGCCACGGCTTTCACCTGAACCCACAATTGCGATGCCATGCCCGCGCCTTCGGCATAGCCTGCGCCGCCAAACGCTTCGCTTGCAAAGACCGCAAGCAGGACGGAGCCAAGAATTCCGCCGATACCGTGCACCGCAAAAACGTCGAGCGAGTCATCGATTTTCAACGTGCCTTTGACAAGGCCGACAAACCAGAAGCAGACGACGCCTGCCAATATGCCGAGAATAACTGCGCCACTGGGGCCGATCACCCCTGCTGCAGGCGTGATCGTGGCAAGCCCAGCGACTGCGCCCGTTGCAAAGCCGACGGCTGTGGCCTTGCCGACCTTGATACGTTCAATCATCAGCCAGACAATCGCGGCCACCGAAGCCCCGACATGGGTGTTGATGATGGCGCTGGCGGCGGCATCATTGGCTGCCAAAGCCGATCCGCCGTTGAAGCCAAACCAGCCAACCCAAAGGAGGCCTGCGCCCGCTACTGTCAGTGCGGGGCTGTGCGGGAGCATAAGCGTTTTGGGAAAGCCAATGCGCTTTCCGAGCATGAGTGCGACAACCAGCGCTGAAATACCCGCCGTGGTGTGCACAACAATGCCGCCTGCGAAATCAATCACGCCCTGGTCGGCCAGAAAACCGCCGCCCCAAACCCAGCGGGTCACGGGGACATAAATCAGTAGCGACCATAAGGCGCTGAAAGCCACTACCCAGCCAAAGCGGGCGCGTTCAACCCATGCACCGACGATGAGCGCAGGGGTGATGATGGCAAATGTCATTTGGAAAAGCGCAAAGGCAAGCTCGCCTGTTGTCTGCCCATCACGGACAGAATCGAGCAAGCCGTTGAACATGACATTTTCAAGCGAGCCAATGAAGCCGTTGCCGCCCACGGAAAAGGCCAGGCTATAGCCAATGACAATCCAGATGACCGAGGCAATAGCGGCAATCGCGCCGCATTGCACCAGAACCGATAAGAAGTTTTTGGCGCGAACCAGCCCGCCGTAAAAAAGCGCAAGGCCAGGCAAGGTCATCATCAGAACGAGGGCCGATGCGGTCAAAATCCACGCGCTATCGCCGCTGTTGGTTTCAGGGATAGCGACGATGCCGGTCTGCGCCATCGCTGGCGCTGACATGGCTGCGCTTAAAACCAGCGCTGTTTGCACAAATTTCTGGATCATAATTTCCCCCGCCCGCTTATTTGGCACGTCTCTAGGCGCGGCGTAAAAAAGCCTCAAGGCACAAAATTACGGTTCACTGACCGTAATCGACAGAAAATTGCTTATTGCCAGCCCTCAAGCACCTGATCTGGCGGTCGGTGGCCGTCGGCCCATACGCGGATATTTGTAATCACGCGCTCACCCGATGCTTCGCGTCCCTCATATGTGGCACTGCCCAAATGCGGAAGGAGCACCGCGTTCGGTATGCTCAAGAACCGCGAGTCGACGGCGGGCTCATGCGTGTACACATCAAGCCCTGCGCCCGCGATACGACCACTTTGCAGCGCCTCGATCAACGCGTCTTCATCGATCAATTCACCGCGTGAACTGTTGATGACATATGCGTTGGGTTTCATGTGCGCGATGCGTTCGGCATTGATGATTTTTGCTGTGTCTGCCGTCAACGGACAGTGCAGCGTGATGATGTCCGAACGGGCCACCAGCCGGTCGATGTCGGGTTCGAACGTGACGCCCAGTTCATCCTCAACGCTGGCGGGCAAACGGCTGCGCTTGTTGTAAATGATATGCATGCCAAATGCCTTGGCGCGCATGGCGACGGCCTCTCCAATCCGGCCAAGCCCGATGATGCCAAGCGTCTTGCCACCAATGCGGTGACCCAGCGTGCCAGTGGGGCTCCAGCCGCTCCATTCGCCATTGCGCATGGCACGATGTCCTTCGCCAAGCCGGCGGGGCACGTTCAAAATGAGCGCCATCGTCAGATCAGCGGTATCGTCCGTAAACACGCCGGGCGTGTTCGTCACCATGATGCCCTTGGCCTTTGCTGCGGCCAGATCGATGTGATTAACCCCGGCGCCATAGCTCGCAATCAGTTTCAGGCGCGGCGGTGCGGCGGCGATGATGCTGGCATCGATGGTGTCCGTGACAGTCGGCACGAGCACGTCGCAGTCCGCCATGGCGGCAACAAGCGCGTCGCCGGTGAGGGGCACATCATCAGCATTGAAACGCGCATCGAACAGTTCCGCCATGCGCTTTTCAACAGCAGGAAGAAGCGTGCGGGTGACGCGGACAGATGGACGTTCAATGCGGCTAAGTTCGGGCATGGCAGTGACTAAAGCCGAATATGTGACAAGGTCAAGACAGGATGGTTGCGCTGCGCGCCGCGCTTACGGTATAGAATGAAGCCGGTGGTAAAAATTATGGTTAATCAATTCAATTCGATAGCGCGTTGCGGCGCTTTGGCGCTTGTGCTTTTTGGTGCTGCGTCTGCCGCGGGACAGGCCCAACAAAAGACGCCTTATTGGGCCTCAATTTCGAAGCCAGAGGCGCGCATGCGTACGGGGCCAAGCACTGAATTCCCCGTTACATGGGTGTATAAACGCGAAAACCTGCCCGTGAAGGTCGTGGCGGTGCACAGCGTATGGCGCAAGGTTCAAGACCCCGATGGTGAGCAAGGATGGCTTCATGTCCGATTGCTGAGCCCCAAACGGGCTGCCATCGTTATCGGTAAGGAAATTGGCGCATTGCGTGATGCGCCCGCGGCCAACGCACATATATCATGGCGCGTGGAGCCCGGTGTGGTCGGGCTTATCGAAGAATGTGAAAAGGGCTATTGCCGCTTCGAAACCGAAGGGCGCTATGGTTATATTGAAACGGCGCGCATCTGGGGCGACGAAGCGCCCTGAGACGTAACGCGTGAGGCTTAAGCCTCGACGCGTTCCGCCAGAACGGTCAGGCCGTTCTCATTCACTTCTGCAAAGCCACCAGCGATGATCAGGCGCTCGGGCGTCGCGCCTTGCGTCGCGTAAATCTCAAGCGCGGCATCGTTACGCAGCGTGCTCATCATTGGGCTGTGGCCCTCAAGCACACCGAAATCGCCCTCACTACCCGGAACGACGACCATATAGACGTCGTCCGAGCGGTAGAGCTTTTCAGGTGTTACGAGTTCGAAACGAAGTGCCATAATGGCTTACGCCGCCTCCGCCGCAAGCTTGGCAGCCTTGGCCACTGCATCTTCGATGCCGCCAACCATGTAGAAGGCTGCTTCTGGAAGATGGTCATATTCGCCATCGACGACTGCCTTGAACGATTTAACCGTGTCTTCGACCTGAACGAACTTGCCGGAAATGCCGGTGAAGACTTCAGCAACATGGAAAGGCTGCGACAAGAAGCGCTGGATCTTACGCGCACGGGTAACAGTCAATTTGTCGTCTTC
>CAZCXQ010000191.1:0-4209 GCA_964502655.1 uncultured Sphingorhabdus sp. | reverse complement strand
GGGACCACCAGTTGCGGGTCAAATTCCTGCCGCTCGCCAAGGCCATCGCAATCGGGACACGCGCCTTGCGGGGCGTTGAACGAGAACAGACGCGGCGCAATTTCGGCGATGGTGAAGCCGCTGACGGGGCAGGCGAATTTTTCGGAAAACACAATGCGGTTGGCGGGCAGGCCCGTGCCCTTCATCTTGGCTTTGGCTGAACCGCCATCGCCTTCAACAGGCTCAGGACTGCGGTTTTGCAATTCCGCCACCGTCGTATCGGCCAAATCCACAAAGGCCAAGCCATCGGCAAGCTTCAAAGCTGCTTCAAAGCTTTCGGCCAGACGTTGCTGAATGCCGTCCTTGACGACGATGCGGTCCACCACGACCTCAATGTCATGCTTATATTTCTTGTCGAGCGCGGGCGCGTCTTCGATGGCGTACATTTCGCCGTCGATGCGCACGCGGGTGTAGCCCGAACGCTGCCACTCGGCGAGTTCCTTGCGATATTCGCCCTTGCGGCCCTGCACCACGGGGGCAAGCAGGAACGCGCGCGTCCCCTCTGGCAAGGCCATGACGCGGTCGACCATCTGGCTGACCGTCTGCGCGGTGATCGGCAGGCCCGTCGCTGGCGAATAAGGCACGCCAACACGCGCCCATAACAGCCGCATATAATCGTAAATCTCGGTCACCGTCGCGACGGTCGAGCGCGGGTTGCGCGACGTCGTCTTCTGCTCGATCGAGATTGCTGGCGACAGGCCCTCAATATGTTCGACATCGGGCTTTTGCATCATTTCCAAAAACTGGCGCGCATAAGCCGACAGCGATTCGACATAACGCCGTTGCCCCTCTGCATAGATGGTATCGAACGCGAGGCTGGATTTGCCTGAACCGGAAAGCCCGGTGATGACGATCAGCTTGTCGCGTGGAAGGTCGATATCGACGCCTTTGAGATTATGCTCGCGCGCACCGCGCACCTTAATATGGGTGAGTGACATGAAGTAGCTTGTTCCAGATTTGTTCTAAAAGCGCAAGTGCGCGAGTCTCATCCCGAAATGGGCCGAAGATTAACCAAATTCAAGGCAGGTTTTTACCTCATCTTGCATGCGCATATAACGCGCGCGGCGAAGGGGGCCCCGTAATGTTATGACACAGTTTAACCGCTGGATTAACTTTCCACTTCTAACGCCGGGCATTCCATGCTTGTGTGTGGCATGACTTTAGAAACAGCACCCGAACCCATCGCCACCCCCGCCGCCACTATGGTGATTTTTCGCCAAAACCCCGATGGCGGCGCGCCATTGTTGTTGATGGTCGAACGTATCAAGGCCATGGCTTTTGCGGGCGGTGCCGCGGTTTTTCCGGGTGGGAAGGTTGATCCGGCGGATTTCGATTATGCCGAAATGCTGGGCGGGCCTCTGCCATTGGATGAGGCCGCGGCGCGGCTGGCGGCGATCCGCGAGACGATTGAGGAGGCTGGACTTGCGCTTGGGCTCAAGGGCGTTGATGACCCCGCCGATTGCGATGCCCCGCGCGCGGCGTTGCATGATGGGGAAAGCCTGCAAGCCATATGCAACCGCTTTGGCTGGGAGCCCGATTTTGACCAGCTTGTACCATGGTCACGCTGGCGGCCACCCGCGTTTGAGCGGGCATCGCGGGTTTTCGATACGCGTTTCTATTTGGTGGATGCAGGCAACACGACGCCGCTGGCGACGGTTGATCACACCGAAAACCGTGCGCTGTTTTGGGCCAGCGCGGCGCAAGTTTTGGAAAAAGCCGACAAGGGCGAGGTCAAGATCATCTTCCCGACGCGCCGCAATCTGGAAAGGCTGGCGATGTTTGGTGATTTTGACGCGGCTGCAGCACATGCCGCCGCGCATCCGGTTTCCACCGTCCTGACCTATATCGACAAGCGCGAAGACGGAAACTGGCTCTGCATCCCCGACGGCCATGGCTATCCCGTGCTTCAGGAGTCGCTGGATCAGGCAATTCGGGGGTAACATCAAAAATTCATCGTCATCCTGAACTAGTTTCAGGATAACAGGCGACGCCGCGCGTTATCCTGAAACAAGTTCAGGATGACGTTATGAAGCTCAGTTTGTTAGCGTTGCTCTAAATCAATCCTCTGGCGCGATGGTGACGATCAGGCCGTCAAGCGCATCGGTCACAGGAACCTGACAGGACAGGCGTGAGGTTTCGTTCCGGTGGTCGGTGCTGTCCAGCAAGTCGTTTTCGTCTTCGCTCATCTTCGGCAAGCGATCGGCAAAGGCCGGATCGACATGAATGTGGCAGGTCGCGCACGAGCAGCAACCGCCGCACAATGCCAACAATTCGTCAAAGCCATTGTCGCGGATGACTTCCATCAGGCTCAGGCCATTTTCAGCCTCAACTTCGTGGCCTTGGCCATCGCGAGAAATTACTGTGATTTTAGCCATGAAAATGCTCCCTAAACCCGTGTTTCGGCCCGCCTGATAAGTTGCCGCCGTTATAATGTGAAGCGCTAATTTAATGGGGATAAGTCGGGCGGCGCACTTGGCCAAAGCGGTGGCGGCGCTTATGTCCGGACCGAACAGAATCAGAAAGACCGTCCATGACCGAAAATCGCCACGCCCCTGTTATCATTATAGGTTCCGGCCCAGCCGGTTACACCGCGGCGGTCTATGCCGCGCGCGCCAACCTGACGCCCATGATGATTACCGGTGTTGAAATCGGCGGGCAGTTGATGACCACGACCGAAGTCGACAACTGGCCCGGTGATGATGCGGGTGTCATGGGCCCCGAGTTGATGGAGCGGATGCGCAAGCACGCCGAACGTTTCGGCACGCGGATTGAAAATGATTATATTGAAAAGGTCGATTTTTCGAAGCGGCCCTTTGTCCTGACGGGTGGTGCGGGTGATTACACCGCCGACGCGGTCATAATCGCCACGGGGGCAAGCGCGCAATATCTTGGCCTGCCCAGCGAAACCGCGTTCATGGGCAAGGGCGTATCGGCCTGCGCAACCTGCGACGGCTTTTTCTACCGCAACAAGCCTGTCGCCGTCATCGGCGGCGGCAACACTGCGGTCGAAGAAGCTTTATACCTCGCCAATATCGCAAGCCATGTGACCTTGGTCCACCGCCGCGACAAATTGAAGGCGGAGAAGATATTGCAAGACCGCCTGTTCGCGCGCGAAGCCGAGGGCAAAATTACGATCAAATGGAACCATAGACTGGATGAGGTTCTGGGCGACGCGATGGGTGTCACGGGCATGCGCATCGCCGCGACCGACGGCAGCGGCACCGAAGATATCGAACTGCACGGTGTGTTCATCGCCATCGGGCACAAGCCCAACACCGCGATTTTCGAAGGGCATCTGGATATGGCCGGCGGCTATATCAAGGTGCGTGGCGGTTCAGAGGGTCAGGCAACGGAAACCAGCGTCCCCGGCGTATTTGCCTGCGGCGATGTGATGGACCATATCTATCGCCAAGCATGCACCAGCGCGGGCACGGGCTGTATGGCTGCTCTCGATGCGGAGCGGTTTATCGACGCTGTCGCGTAAATTGGCGGGCGCATAAACCAAGACAGCCCCACGCCATAAACCTCCATATACCGTCCATCCGCAAGATGCGGTTGCATGTCCATGCTGTGTGATATAGCTAACACAGTATATCGGAGGGAAGATCTATGGCATTTGATCCAGCGGCAGAGACCGCGCGTTATATTGACAGTCTGGGGCCAGAGGCACTGCAAAAGGCCGAAAGCTATACCATGGCCACGCACTGGATGTTGTTGGCGGGGTTGGTTGTCACCGCCATTGTAACGTGGATTATTGTACGTTCGGGCTTGCTCGACCGCCTGTCGGCGAAATTGCAAAATCGCGGCTGGGCATTGCGGACATGGACAATTTGCGTCGCGTTTTTCGTCATTTCGGCCGTCATCAGCCTGCCCTGGGGCATTTATGAGCAATGGGGTTTTGAACGATCCTATGGCCGGACGGACCAGCCATTGTCTGACTTCCTCGCGCAAAATGCCATTGGCATCGCGCTGTCGAGCATATTGGGCGGGCTGTTTTTCCTCGGCGTCTATGCGCTCATCCGCCGTGCCGGCAAAACATGGTGGATATGGTCCGGCGGCCTTGCGGCTTTTGCCGCGGCCGCGACGATATTGCTCGCGCCTGTGGTGATTGAGCCGATGTTCAACGAATATAAGCCAGTTCCAGCGGGGCCAGTGCGGACGGCGTTGCTT
>CAZCXQ010000190.1:0-4253 GCA_964502655.1 uncultured Sphingorhabdus sp. | reverse complement strand
GTGTCTGGCCCTGAAGGCGTCACGGAAATCACCGATGGGCTGAATGCGGCGTACCGGATTGATTCAACCTACCGCATTGGCCACCATGGCGCAGCCGTCGTGCCGCAATCGGGCTTTGGCATGACGGGCAAGGCGATCCAGCCGGGCGTGGTTTATGATGCCAACGACGTGCGCATTACCGCCTTTTCTGTGGACCATGATCCGATCAAGCCCGCCTTTGGCTATCGCGTCGATTATAAGGGCCGCAGCGTCACGATATCGGGTGACACCGCGTTCACCCCTGCGCTGGCCATAGCCGCCAAGGGGTCTGATTTGTACGTCAGCGAACTGCTGTCGCCCCGCATGGTCGATGCCCTCGCCACCAGCGCGCAAAAGGCGGGCATGAAAAATCGGGCGAAAATCTTCGATGATATCCAGAATTACCATATCAGCCCCGAACAAGCCGCCGATGTGGCAAAGGCGTCCGGCGCGGGCATGTTGGCATTCACGCATATCGTCCCGTCGGTCCCGAAGCCGTTGGAATTCGCGCTGATTGGGGATGCCGCCAGCCGCTATAAGGGACCAATCAAGGTCATGCATGATGGCGATATCATCAGCATTTCTGGCCCTGATGATTTCGAAACGCGCAATTTGCTAAACCGATAACATAAGGGCTAAAGGCGCCAGATGGGCTCGTGGCTGATCTTGTTGTTATCAACACTGGCGATGACGGCGATTGTCGGCGTGCGCTATCTCATCGTCAGCGGCGCTTTTGCATGGGCGACGAAATTGCGCGAACCGGGGCTTTATCTTGGCCTTGATCAACAAATTCGCCGCGAAATCGGCTGGAGCCTCGCCAGCGCCGCGATTTACGGCATTCCTGCGGGCATCGTCGCTTGGGGATGGGACAATCTCGGCTGGACGTTGATTTACCGTGATGCCGGCGCTTACCCATCTTGGTATCTGCCGCTGTCGATATTTCTATATCTGTTTGCGCACGACACATGGTTTTATTGGACACACCGGCTGATGCATCGCCCGTTTTGGTTCAAGGCCGCGCACGCTGTCCATCATGAAAGCCGCCCGCCGACGGCATGGGCGGCCATGTCCTTCCATCCGTGGGAGGCATTGTCGGGCGCGTTCGTCATTCCGTTTTTGGTATTCGTCATTCCCATTCATGTTTCGTCTTTGGGCGTCGTGTTATCGGTGATGACGATCATGGGCGTGACCAATCATATGGGGTGGGAATGTTTCCCCAAATCCATCGTCAACGGCAGATTAGGGCAGTGGCTGATAACGGCGACGCATCATCAAAAACATCACGACGCATATCGGGGGAATTATGGGCTATATTTCAGGTTTTGGGATAAAATGTGCGGCACTGACCTTGGTCTCGGCCATTGGGATCGCAACCTTAAGCGGCGCAGTTGAAGCCGCGCCCGCAACCGCGACGATCGATATAAACATTTACGGCCTGCGCAGCACGAAGGGCAATGTGCTTGTCTGCGTCACCGCCAACCCGCGCTTCTTCCCCGATTGCGGCAAGGATCCAAAAGGTTCCAAAGCCATCGTACCAGCCCGCGATGCCGCAAATGTGTCTTTCACGGGTATCGCAAAGGGCACATATGCGGTCGCATTGGTGCATGATGAAAATGCCAATAACAAAATGGACATGGCCATTTTCCTGCCCAAAGAAGGCTTTGGCTTTTCGCGCAATCCCGTAATTGTCGCGGGCCCGCCCAAGTTTAAGGCCGCGGCGTTTGCGGTTGATGCCGCCGCCGTCAGCCAGCGGGTAAAGATGAAATATATGCTTTAACGGCGCTGTCTTTCGCTGCGGCGGAACTAACTGACGCTGCGACGGGTTCCCAAGGTGAATAATTTGGGAACCGATCATGAAAATTATAAAAGGCAGCATGGCAGCCATTTTGGCGAGTGCCGCAATCTGCACCGGCGCTTTTGCCCAAGACGCGACCACCGAAACACCCGACAAATCGGGCCGCGGCATATTTGCAGGCGACTGGGTCACGGTCGGCATCGGTGTTGGCTATGCCCCAAGCTATGATGGTTCTGACGATTATGTTTTATTCCCCGCGCCCCTTGCGCAGGGCAGCATCGGCGGCATCGACTTTGGCGCACGTGGCCCCGGCCTTTACGCCGATTTGATTGCTGACAGTGATAGCGACAATGATGTCAAATTTCTGGCTGGTCCTCTGTTCCGCGTCCGCCTTGATCGCAACAGCAATATTAAGGACCCTGTCGTCCGTTTGTTGGGCAAAGAAGATGTCGCAATCGAAATTGGCGCGACATTGGGCGTTTCATTTGCGAAGCTTATCAATCCGTTCGACAATCTGGCATTTTCCACCGACATTCAATGGGATGTCGCTGGCGCACATAAAGGCCGTTTGATTAGCCCAAGCGTCAGCTATTCGACCCCGCTGTCTACGGCCATTTTCACGAGCCTCAGCCTATCTGCAACGCATGTCGACGGCAATTATGCCGACGCCTATTTCAGCATTGATCCCGCCGGCAGTGCGGCCAGCGGCTTGCCGCAATTCGATGCAGATGGCGGTTGGAAAAGCTATGGCGCAAGTCTGCTGGGCGGGGTCGATTTATCGGGCGATGGCCGCGATGGCGGGTGGAGCGTCTTTGGCCTTGTAAATTATTCGCGGCTGACCGGCGACGCCAAACGATCGCCCGTAACGTCGCTGCGCGGTGATGCCGACCAGTGGTTTTTGGCCGGCGGGATTAGCTATACTTTTTGACACGCCTTAACGGGTTGGAAATCATGTACGGGTCATAATCGGGCTTCTCTGCAAATAAGGCGCCCAATATGATTCCGTCGCACAACCAGTTTACCGCCAGTTCCTCTCAATCCGCGTCGGCAACGTCCGCCGATGCGCCACGTGCACTTACGCGTGAGGCGCGCTTGAGCTGGATCGGATCGAAACTCGCGCAACTGATCGATATCGAAGACAACCGCCTTGATGCCCTGCACCACCGTATGTGGATGCGGATATTGCAAAGCGGCCTTGAACCCGCCGCACCGCGGAACGAGATCGATCAGCTGGCGATCCACATCCTTGCGGTTGCAACATTGGCCGACGATGTCGCGGCGAAAGACGGGCCACAGGCCGCAATGGCCGCCGTCATGCAAGCGAGCGGCGACACCCTTGAACCGTTGCTGGCGGAAAAATTCCTGCGCCTTGCAAGTTCGCCCATATTCTGGAGGGCGCTGCGGTCGGATGGTGCTGCGGCCTAATATCATTACCATAACGGTACGCATCCTGCTGGACTGACGCATCTCTCTGGCCTATTGCATTCTCATCCCCGGGGAGTCGTGTGACTGAGAGGGATGGGTAACGCCATCCGACCCGCTGAACCTGATCCCGTTGACGCGGGCGTAGGGAGGGAGCGGCATCCGAAAACCGCGCTCTCCTTCGCGATAATTTGGAGAGTAGACATGGCAGACATCCCCGCACGCACCGAAATTGGCGTCACCACTGGCCCGATCCGTGGATCGAAGAAAATCTACGTCGGTGACCGCAAAGTGGCCATGCGCGAAATCTATCTTGAGCCATCGTCGGGTGAACCGCCCGTGCGCGTCTATGACAGCAGCGGGCCATATACCGACAGCAACGCCCGCATCGACATCAGCATGGGCCTGCCCGAAATCCGCAGCAGCTGGATCCGTGCGCGCGGCGATGTGGAGGAAGTGCTGCAACGCGAAGTCCGCCCCGAAGACAATGGACAGCTTGGCCCCGACCGCAGCGGCGGCGTGGCGCCATTCCCCAATGTCCGCAAACATGTGCTGCGCGCAAAGCCCGGCATGAACGTCAGCCAGATGCATTATGCCCGCCGCGGCATCATCACGCCGGAAATGGAATATGTGGCCGAGCGGGAGAATCTGGGCCGTGCGCGCCTGGCCGAATATAAGCGCGACGGCGAAAGCTTTGGTGCGGAAATCCCCGATTATGTGACGCCCGAATTTGTCCGCGAAGAAATCGCCCGCGGCCGCGCGATCATCCCCAACAATATCAACCACCCTGAATCCGAACCGATGGCGATTGGCCGCAATTTCCTGGTCAAGATCAACGCCAATATCGGCAACAGCGCGGTTGCGTCTGACGTTGCGACCGAAGTCGACAAGATGGTCTGGTCCATCCGCTGGGGCGCGGACACCGTCATGGACCTGTCGACCGGCCGCAACATTCACGACACCCGCGAATGGATCATCCGCAACTCGCCCGTTCCCATCGGCACCGTGCCGATTTATC
>CAZCXQ010000189.1:3005-4255 GCA_964502655.1 uncultured Sphingorhabdus sp. | reverse complement strand
GCACTCCCCATAACGCGGCATATCACCAACGGAAAGGGCGCATAGCTATGCAACAGGACATCCAAATATCAGACGCGGCGGCCGCGGCCGCATTTCGCCGCCTTGTCACCCATTTGCAGCACCGGCACGATGCGCAGAATATCGACCTGATGGGCCTTGCCGGCTTTTGCCGCAATTGCCTCGCCGATTGGGTGATGGAGGCGGATGGCGCGCTGACCAAAGATGAAGCACGCACCCTCATCCACGGCATGCCCGCGGCGGAGTGGAAAGCGAAGCATCAGACCGAAGCCACGCCCGAACAATTGCAACGCATGCAGGAAAGCGTGGCGAAGAACGCCCCTTCGCATTAAGGCGCTGTCATCTTGATTCGGGTGCGCAGGCACCGACCAACACCACAGGGAGAATATCATGGCCGAAGGCAATATCGCCGCCGATCAACTGCGTCTTTTCATTGAACGCATTGAGCGTCTGGAAGAAGAGAAAAAAGGCATCGCCGACGACATTCGCGACGTTTACAGCGAAGCCAAGAGCCAAGGCTATGACGCGAAAATCATGCGCCAGATCGTTCGCTTGCGCAAAATGAGCCAAGACGATCGCCAAGAAATGGAAGCCATTTTGGATACTTACAAATCGGCGCTTGGTCTGGCATAATTTCCGCTCCCCCATAAGGAGCTGCAATCATGTTGATGACCACCACCCCGTCCGTTGAAGGACAACCCGTCCGCGAATATCTTGGCGTTGTCACGGGCGAATGCATTGTCGGCGCGAACATCTTTAAAGATCTTTTCGCCGGCATCCGCGACATCGTCGGTGGCCGCGCTGGCGCGTATGAAAACTCGCTACGTGATGCCCGCCAGACCGCATTGGCCGAATTATCCAACGAAGCCCGCAACCTCGGCGCCGACGCCGTGATCGGCATTGACCTTGATTATGAAGTATTGGGCAAGGAAGGCTCAATGCTCATGGTCACTGCGTCTGGGACAGCGGTTCAGTTGAGCTGAAGCAGATGTCTTGCCCAATGGTGCGCGCGTGATGTAAGGGCGCGGCTTCATATCCTTTAGCCAGAGAAGATCAGAGCCATGGCAGGCCATAGCAAATTCAAGAATATCCAACATCGTAAGGGTGCGCAGGACAAGAAGCGTTCGGCGCAATTTTCGAAGCTGTCGCGCGAAATTACCGTGGCGGCGAAGATGGGCATGCCCGATCCCGACATGAACCCGCGCCTTCGCCTTGCGGTGAATGCGGCCAAG
>CAZCXQ010000189.1:0-2995 GCA_964502655.1 uncultured Sphingorhabdus sp. | reverse complement strand
CACAATCGATGCCCAAGGATAATATCCAGCGCGCAATCGATAAGGCAGCGGGCGGCGACGCGGAAAGCTATGATGAAATGCGCTATGAAGGCTATGGCCCCGGCGGCGTTGCGATCATCGTTGAGGCATTGACCGACAACCGCAACCGCACCGCGACCAATGTGCGCACGGCATTCAGCAAAAATGGCGGCAATCTTGGCGCATCCGGCGCGGTGAGCCACGGGTTCGACCGTATGGGCCTGATCACTTACCCCATCAGCGCAGGCGACGCTGACAGCGTCTTTGAAGCGGCATTGGAAGCAGGCGCAGAAGATGTGGAGTCGAGCGAAGACGAACACAGCATCTGGACCGCAATGGACAGCCTGCATGAAGTCGCCAAGGCGCTCGAGGCGACACTTGGTGAAGCGGAAAGTGCAAAGCTCGCGTGGAAGCCACAGGTTTTGGTCGAAGTCGACGAAGCCAATGCCGCGACCTTGCTCAAGATGATCGATGCCTTGGAAGATGATGATGACGTCCAGACCGTCTGGGGCAATTATGACGTTTCCGACGAGGTGATGGCGAAGCTGGGATGATTATTCTCGGTCTCGACCCCGGCTTGGGCACGACCGGCTGGGGCGTCATCCGCAAGGAAGGCAACCGCCTTTCGCATATCGACAATGGCGAAATCACAACCGATGCCAAGCTGCCCTTGGCGAACCGTCTCGTAATTTTGGACGAGAAACTGAGCGCAGTACTCGATCACTTCCGGCCCGATTATGCGGCGGTCGAAGAAGTGTTCGTCAACAAAAACCCGCAATCGACGCTGAAGCTTGGGCAAGCACGCGGCGTCGTCCTTTTGGGCGCTGCGCGCAACCGCACGCCCGTGACTGAATATGCCACGCGGCTCGTAAAAAAATCGGTCGTTGGCACGGGCAAGGCCGAAAAAGAACAGGTGCAAGCCATGCTGCGTATTCTTTTGCCCGGTTTAAAACTTGCAGGGCCCGACGCCGCCGATGCGCTCGCGGTTGCGATCACCCATGCGCATCACTTCAGGGCTTGATGGGTTCCCGCAGAGGCGCAGAGAGCGCAGAGTTTCTAGCGCATAAAGTTACATATTAATCTCTGCGTCCTCTGCGCCTCCGCGTGAAAAAATTCTGTCCTGTTCCCACGATGTTCTCTTTTGCTTGCCGATTTTGTAACGAACAGCTAACCCGCGATAATGATTGCAAAGCTATATGGCCGCATTGATGAAACGGGCGTCGACCATCTGGTAATCGACGTCAACGGCGTCGGCTATCTGGTGCAGGCAAGCGCGCGGACGCTATCGGCTTTGGGCAAGACGGATGATTTCGCCACCGTATTCACAGAAATGCAGGTGTCGGAAAATGACATGCGCCTCATCGGCTTTGCCACGCGCGAAGAACGCGACTGGTTCCGGTTGCTGACGGGTGTGCAAGGCGTTGGCGGCAAGGTTGGCTTGGCCATCCTCTCTGCCATCGAACCCGCCGACCTCGCGCTCGCCATCGGCAGCGGCGACGCGGCCATGGTGGCGCGCGCAAACGGCGTCGGACCAAAGTTGGCGAGCCGCATCGTCAATGAATTGAAGGACAAGGTCGGCGCGCTCGCCGGCATCGGCGGCGGGGCGAAACTGATGGCCACGGCCGCAGCGGCCGGCAACCACGCACAAGACGCAATGTCCGCACTGGCCAATCTGGGCTTCAAACCCGGTGAGGCCGGAACTGCCGTGGCGCAGGCGGTCGAAGAACTCGGCCCCGATGCGACGCTCGATGCACTGGTCCGGTTGGCGTTGAAGAGGGCTTCGCGATGAGGCTCGTCCCTTTCCTTCCCTTCATCCGTCACCCTGAACTTGTTTCAGGGTCCATCAGGCAACTATTCCTGCGCTATCGGCGGCAAACCCAACCCAACCGCCAGATCCACCCAATGCGGATTTTCGGCGTTAATCAGGTTAATCTTCCAAGCGCGGTGCCAATTCTTCAGCTGCTTCTCGCGCGCAATCGCGGTCTCCATCGTGCCAAAAACTTCAAAATGCACCAGCCGGTAAATGGCATATTTGGACGCATGTCCCGGCGTCATGCCGTGACGATGTTGCGAAAGCCGCTTCAGCAGGTCGGACGTGACGCCAATGTACAGCGATCCATAATGCTTGCTTGCAAGTATATATACGCAGGGCGTTTTTTCATCTCTCACGCACTGGAAAGTGCGGCAAAATGGACCCTGAAACAAGTTCAGGGTGACGTAAATTTTTGTAAAATATTTCACATGGATTCAAACCCCCACGCCGTCACCCTGAACGTGTTTCAGGGTTCATCGCGCAATAGCAAAATAAGGTTCGCGTGGTGACCCGCACCGCCACCTGCCGCTGCGGTCAACTTTCCGCCATTTGCACTGGCGAACCGGTGCGCGTTTCCGTGTGCCATTGCCTGAAATGCCAGCGACGGTCGGGAAGCGCTTTCACTGCGCAAGCGCGCTTTCCTGATGAAGCGATTACGATCTCCGGTGAGTACAAAATTTACGAGCACGCTGGAGATAGCGGTGCCGTGGGCGTTTTCCATTTCTGCCCCACATGCGGTGCCACCGTATTTTACAAGGCAGGGCCATTTCCTGATTTGACCGCAATTGCTATCGGTGCGTTCGCAGATCCGACATTCCCTGCGCCTTCGGTATCAGTTTATGAAAGCCGCAAGCACCCTTGGGTAGAAATAGTGGGCGAAAGCATTGAGCATGACTGACGACCGCCTCACCACGCCGGACAAACGACCGGAAGATATCGACGCCGCGCTGCGTCCCAAAACGCTGGCCGAGTTCATCGGGCAAGCGGCCGCGCGCGACAATTTGCGGGTGTTTATTGAGGCGGCGAAGGGTCGCGGGCAGCCGTTGGACCATGTGTTGTTCTTTGGCCCGCCCGGACTTGGCAAGACGACATTGGCGCAAATTGTGGCCAAGGAAATGGGTGTCGGATTCCGCGCGACGTCCGGCCCGATGCTAACCAAGGCGG
>CAZCXQ010000188.1:0-4262 GCA_964502655.1 uncultured Sphingorhabdus sp. | reverse complement strand
AGCTGAAGGCAAGAATATGATACCCGTCATGGGCGCTGGCGGCGTGCCTTTCCTGTCGATGGGCCAGTTGGTCAATCCGGGTCAGGCCATTGCGTGGCGTGGCCCGATGGCGGGCAATGCCCTGTCGCAGCTTGTCGATGCCAAATGGGGTGATGTGCGCGACATCGTGGTCGATATGCCGCCGGGTACCGGTGACATCCAGTTGTCGATGATCCAAAAGCACAAGCCGGTCGGTGCCGTGATCATTTCCACGCCGCAGGATTTGGCATTGATTGACGCCACACGCGCCATCAGCTTTTTTGACACCGCGAAAGTCCCGATCATTGGACTCGTTGAAAATATGGCCGGCTATCTCTGTCCGCATTGCGGCGAAATGAGTGATCCTTTTGGTTCCGGCGGAGCTGAAGCCGCGGCAAAGGAACTGGGCATTCCGTTCTTGGGCCGCATTCCGCTCGATATCAAAATCCGCATGGCAAGCGATGCGGGCAATCCGCCGGCACTGGACGAAGGCCCCATTAGCGATGCCTATGCCGCGATTGCCCGGCAAGTATCCGCATGGATGGATGCGCCAAAGGCCGCGCCTGCATGACGGAAGACGCAGGAGCAGGCGAAGGCATTAGCCGCCGAAAGCTGCTCATTGGCGGCGGCGCTGGCGTCGGTTTGCTTGTGGCTTGGGGCCTGTGGCCACGCCGCTACACGCCCAATTTACGGACGGTAGAGGGCGAGCATCTTTTCGGACCGTGGCTGAAAATTGCCGAGGACGGCAAAATCGTCGTCGGCATTCCACAAAGCGAGTCTGGCCAAGGCGTGTATACGGCATTGGCGCAGATCGTCGCCGGAGAGCTTGGCGCTGACTGGCGATCGGTGGCAGTCCAGCCAGTGCCGCCAAGTCCGATATTCGCAAACATATTATTGGCGCGCGAGTGGGCCCCGGCATTCATGCCCGAAAACCTCTCGCTCAACGCAGATGGCGGTCCCGTTGCCAGCAGCATTAACGAACTTGCGAGACGCGACGTCTTTGTGGTGACCGGCGGATCATCCTCCATTCGGCAGTTTGAACAGCCATGCCGTGAAGCGGGCGCAGCGGCCCGGGCGGTCTTGTGTCAGGCCGCGGCAGCGCGCTGGGACATTTCATGGGAACAGTGCCAAACGGACTGCGGCTTTGTGGTCTTTGGAAAGAAACGCCTCGCATTTGCGGATCTTGTCATTGAAGCATCAGAGCTCGCGCCGCCATCGCCGATTCCGTTGCATCCATCGCCGCGCAACCACCTTTCGGGCCGTGACGCACCGCGGCTCGATTTGTCTGCCAAGGTGGACGGCAGCGCAAGCTTTGCGGGCGACATTCGTTTGCCCGATATGCTTTACGCGTCGGTCCGGGGCGGTCCTGCGGGCGACACCAGGCTGAAATCTGCCAACACAAAAGCGGCGCTGAAAATGCGGGGCGTGGTGCAAGTTGTGCGGACCAAAAGCTGGGTTGCTGCGGTGGCAAGCAACTGGTGGGCAGCGAACACCGCACTCGATGCAATGAAGCCCGTCTTCGCAACCAAAGGCGGCCTGGCGGACAGCCAGAAAATAGGTCAGTCGCTCAACGACGCCATCGCCAAAGGCCCCGGCTTCCGTGCCTTCAAATCAGGCGACGTTGACGCTGCAATGGCGCCAGAGACGGCAACGCGCATTTTTAAAGCCGACTATTCGGTGGGTGCGGCTGTACACGCCCCCATTGAAACACGTTCAGCGACGGCGGATTATCGCAATGGTCGTCTGCAATTATGGATCGCATCACAAGCGCCTCAGGCCGCGCGCGTTGCCGCAGCAAATGCCATCGGCATCGATGTGAATGATGTCGTTCTCTACCCCGTTATGGCGGGCGGAAGCTTTGACCGCAATTTTGACAATGTGATCGCCGCGCAAGTCGCGGTCATTGCCAAGGAAGTGGGGCGACCGGTGCAACTGGTCTGGTCGCGCCCCGAAGACTTTCAGCGGGATCATGTTCGCACACCGGCGCTGGGCCGGTTATCCGCCGCGATAAATGCCGACGGCGCAGTGACCGCCATGAGCGTGCGGGTGGCCGCGGCATCCAGCATGCGCGAGCTTGCAAACCGTATCGATGGGCAAAGCGTTGACGCAGCGCGCAAGGCGTCCGCAGGCGAATTTGATGTGCTGGCGTTGCGCGGTGCGGAGATACCATATGCCATTCCCAATCTGACGATTGACCATTTCCCCGTGCGCATGCCGGTGCCAACCGGTCCTTGGCGGAGCCTTGCGGACAGCTATAACTGCTTCTTCGTCGAAGGGTTCATTGACGAGCTTGCGCAGAAAGCTGGCGTCGAGCCCTTGTCGTTTCGCATGCAAATGCTTGTCGGCCAAACGCGGCTTGCCCGATGCCTGACGGGCGTCGCCAACATGGCGGGATGGGACGGGGGCGGCTCGGGCAGCGGACGCGGGCTTGCGTGCCACAGCATGCGCGGCAGCCACATTGCCGTGATCGTGACGGCGCGTACCAGCGAAACGGGCGTGCGTGTCGACCGTATTCATGCAATGGCGGATTGCGGGCGGCTCATTAATCCCGACCTCGCGCGCCAGCAGATTGAGGGCGGCATTGTGTTTGGATTGGCGCAAGCATTGGGTTCAACAACCGAATATCAGAACGGCCTGCCAACCGCCCGCCGTCTGCGCGATGTGGACCTGCCGAAATTGGCCGATGTGCCGGAAATCACCGTTGAATTTGCGCGCAGCGATGCGGCGCCGGGCGGTGTGACTGAACTTGGGGTGCCGCCAGTTGCCCCCGCACTTGCAAACGCTTTATTCTCCGCAGCGGGAATACGTTTGCGTGAACTTCCATTGCTGTCCCGGGGACTATAATGACATTACCAATTGACCACCCACCCGTAGCGACGCCCAAAGTTGGCGTCCTGTTGGTGAATCTGGGCACGCCAGACGCACCGACGACGTCAGCGGTGAAGCGCTATTTGAAACAGTTTTTGTCGGATCGGCGCGTTGTCGAAATTCCGCCTTTGCTGTGGCAGCCAATTTTGCGCGGCATCATTTTGAACACCCGTCCGCAAAAATCCGCGAAGGCATATGCCAAGGTATGGACCGAAAAAGGATCGCCGCTGGCGTTTTTTACAGCCGGACAGGCGGAAGCTTTGCAGGCGCGTATGGAGGGGATCGCCGATGTGCGATACGCCATGCGTTATGGCAATCCGTCCGTCGCTGACCAACTTGCCGCGATGAAAGCGGCGGGGTGCAACCGGATTTTGATTGCGCCATTATATCCGCAATATTCGGGGGCGACGACGGGTACTGTGCTTGATGAGGCTTATGCCACGCTTACCGCCATGCGATGGCATCCGGCGATCCGGACGCTGCCTGCTTATCATGATGATGCACGCTATATCGGCGCGTTGAAATCGTCGATTGAAGCGTCGCTTGCGAAACTGGATTTCGCACCCGATGCGCTTGTGATCAGTTTCCACGGGATGCCTGAACGGACGCTCCATTTGGGGGATCCCTATCATTGCCACTGCCAAAAAACTGCACGGCTTCTGTCGGAAGCCATGAGCCGTGATCTTGTTGTGAGTTTCCAATCCCGTTTCGGGCGGGCAAAATGGCTTGAGCCCGCCACGGACGACACGCTGATGAAACTTGCGCGCGAAGGGACGAAGAAGGTCGCGATCTTTGCGCCGGGCTTTTCGGTCGATTGTCTCGAAACGCTCGAAGAGCTGGCGATGCAGGGGCATGAGCAGTTCGAAGAAGCGGGCGGCACGCATTATGCCTATCTGCCGTGCCTGAACGACAGCGATGTCGGAATGGATATGCTTGAACAGATTATCGGGCAGGAACTCGCTGGCTGGATCTAATCGGCGGCGCTGAACGGCTGCGGACTTTTTTTAAACTAACGTTTACGGCAACTTGCACTTGTGTCCTTGTGCATTAATCATCGCGGAAATGGCGATGAGGAGAGCAATGCATGTCACGAATTGCGGTGGTTACAGGCGGGACCAGAGGTATTGGCGAAGCGATCAGTCTGAAGCTTCAGGAAAAAGGCCGGATGGTCATCGCCAATTATGGTGGCAATGACGCGGCTGCGAAGGCTTTCTCAGAACGCACCGGCATTGCGGTGCGCAAGTGGGACGTTGGCGATCACCAAAGCTGTCTCGCCGCCTGCGCCGCGATTGAGGCGGAGTTCGGGCCAATCGACATCATGGTCAACAACGCGGGCATCACCCGCGATGCTACGATGATGAAGATGACATTTGAAC
>CAZCXQ010000187.1:0-4263 GCA_964502655.1 uncultured Sphingorhabdus sp. | reverse complement strand
ACCTTTTTGAACGGAGGTTTGTATGCGTTTTCCGGCAATCGTCAGGCGGAAATATTCACTTGGGCCAAAGCGGTCCATAAACAACAAAACTGTTTGCTTGCCGTCCCCAAACTGCCGACCGAGGCGGCATCTTTCCTCGGCATAATTGACGTGCCATGATGAAGTCGGCTTTAAAACCAAAGGCGCAGGCGCTGCAGCAATAGCTGGCGACGACATTGTGAGGGCGACAATGATAAGCGATGCGATCAGTGATTTTGCCATATCCAGCAGGTTACCCAATGGCATTAAAGCTACAAGTAAAAAGGGCGGCCATTTCTGACCGCCCTGAATTTTTACGCAATGTTACTAGAAGTTACAGCTTGCTGACCAATTCAGGCACAACCGTAAACAGGTCGCCGACAAGGCCGATGTCTGCAACTTGGAAGATTGGTGCGTCTTCATCTTTGTTGATGGCAACGATGACCTTGGAGTCTTTCATGCCCGCAAGATGCTGGATCGCGCCGGAGATGCCGACCGCGATATAGACTTCAGGGGCAACGATCTTGCCGGTCTGGCCGACCTGATAGTCATTGGGGACATAGCCCGCATCCACAGCAGCGCGGCTTGCGCCAACGCCTGCGCCAAGCTTGTCGGCGAGTGGCAAAATGACTTCGCTGAACGTCGCCGAGTCCTTGAGCGCGCGGCCGCCCGATACGATGATCTTGGCCGATGTCAGTTCAGGGCGTTCTTGCTTCGCGATTTCGGCCGAGATGAACTTCGACGTGCCCGCATCGCCGCTGCCCGAGACAGCTTCGATTGCAGCAGAACCGCCGGTTTCTTCAGCCTTGGCAAAGGCGGTGCCGCGAACGGTGATGACCTTCTTGGCATCCGATGATTGCACAGTCGCAATCGCGTTACCCGCATAGATAGGACGCGTGAACGTGTCCGCGCTTTCAACGCTGAGGATGTCGGAGATTTGCATGACATCAAGCAAGGCAGCAACGCGTGGGGCGATGTTCTTGCCGTTCGATGTGGCTGGTGCCAAAAATGCGTCATGCGTTGCCATCAATGATGCCACCAAAGGCGCGACATTTTCTGCCAACTGCTGCGCATAAGCTGCGTCATCGGCAACATGCACGGTGCTCACGCCAGCAATCTTTGCAGCCTGCTCGGCAACTGCGCCGCAGCCTGACCCAGCGACGAGGACATGCACTTCGCCAATTTGCGATGCAGCAGTGACGACAGACAGCGTTGCATCCTTCAGCGATGCATTGTCATGTTCGGCATAAACGAGGGTCTTCATGCGGCCACTCCTATTTCCTTGAGCTTTGCAACCAGCGCATCGACGTCGGCAACCTTGATACCTGCGCTGCGCACCGGCGGTTCAACAACCTTCAACGTCTTCAGGCGCGGGCTAACGTCCACACCATAATCGGCAGGTGTTTTCTGCGCGAGTGGCTTGGACTTTGCTTTCATGATGTTGGGCAGCGACGCATAACGTGGCTCGTTCAAGCGCAGGTCGGTCGTGATGATGGCTGGCATCTTCAACGCTACCGTCTGCAGACCGCCATCGACTTCGCGTGCGACATGCACTTCATCGCCAGACACGTTGACCGTGTTGGCAAAGGTTCCCTGCGGACGACCGGTCAAGGCAGCGAGCATTTGGCCCGTCTGGTTCGAGTCATCGTCAATGGCTTGCTTACCAAGAATGACGAGGCCGGGCTGTTCTTCGTCCATGACCTTCGCAAGGATCTTGGCAACCGCGAGCGGCTCGACATCTTCAGCGACGACGAGGATCGCGCGATCCGCGCCCATGGCAAGCGCAGTCCGCAATGTTTCTTGCGCCTTATCTGGTCCGATCGACACCGCGATGACTTCGGTCGCAACGCCTTTTTCACGCAAACGCAGCGCTTCTTCGACCGCGATTTCGCCAAACGGGTTCATGCTCATTTTGACATTCGCCAAATCAACACACGAACCATCGGGCTTAACCCGCGGCTTAACATTATAATCGATGACCCGCTTAACGGGGACGATGATCTTCATCTGCTCATCCTTCCATACCGACTCAAATGGCGAGTGAATGCCCGCCTAAACTGGTGCGCCTATGCTTGACGTTAACGTGAACGTCAAGCGTTCGATACATTAGGCTGCCTTGCGTACTTCCGCGACAATCTTCTCGGCGGCATCGCCAAGGTCGTTGGCCGATACGATGGGCAGGCCGCTATTGGCGAGGATGTCCTTGCCCTGCTGCACATTGGTGCCCTCAAGACGGACAACGAGCGGTACCGACAGGTTCACTTCCTTTGCCGCAGCAACGATACCGTCCGCGATGATGTCGCATTTCATGATGCCGCCGAAGATGTTGACCAAAATGCCCTTTACGGCTGGGTCCTTCAGAATGATCTTGAATGCAGCGGTCACCTTTTCCTTCGAAGCGCCGCCACCGACGTCGAGGAAGTTGGCGGGGAATTCGCCGTTCAGCTTGATGATGTCCATGGTGGCCATCGCAAGACCAGCGCCGTTGACCATGCAGCCGATGTTGCCGTCGAGCTTGATATAGGCAAGGTCATATTCGGATGCTTCGACCTCTGCGGGGTCTTCTTCGGTCAGGTCGCGCAGCTCGGCGAGATCCTTGTGGCGGAACATCGCATTGCCATCAAACGCAACCTTGGCATCCAGCACCAACAGCTCGTCGCCATTCTTGCCTTCGCAGACAGCGAGCGGGTTGATTTCAATCTGTTCGGCATCGGTGCCCAAGAATGCGGCATAAAGGCCGGCAACCACAGTTTGCGCTTGCTTGGCCAAATCACCCGTCAGGCCAAGCGCCTTTGCAACGCTGCGGCCGTGGTGTGGCTGAAGTCCGGTTGCCGGATCGACAACGATGGTGTGAATTTTCTCGGGGCTGTCATGCGCCACGTCTTCGATGTTCATGCCGCCTTCGGTTGAGGCAACAATGGCAATCCGGCTGGTCGCGCGATCGACCAATAATGCGAGGTAGAATTCCTGCTTAATGTCGGCGCCATCGGTGATGTACAGACGGTTGACTTGCTTGCCTTCAGGGCCAGTCTGGATGGTTACCAGCGTATTGCCCAGCATTTCTTTGGCATGTGATTCAACTTCGTCGAGGTTGAATGCCAAGCGAACGCCGCCCTTTGCATCAGGACCCAATTCCTTGAACTTGCCCTTGCCGCGTCCACCCGCATGGATTTGCGACTTCACGACATAAAGAGGACCAGGCAATTGCTTCGCAGCCGCAACCGCTTCTTCAACGCTGAGCGCCGCGATACCAGCGGGGCAAGCCACACCAAATTTCGCAAGCAGTTCTTTGGCCTGATATTCATGGATATTCATGGGAGATTACATCCTCGACAATAAAGAGTTTCGCCGGTCGCTTAAGCACAGACGGGCGCTGAATGGAAGGGCTTGCGCTGATGTTTTTTGGTTGATGCAAAGGCCCCAAGGACGGGGAGTAAATCATATATTCTCTGCGCCCTCCGCGCCTCTGCGTGCAAAAATTAATCCAGCAAATTGAGATCCATCAATTCGCGACGTAGCGTCACTGCATCGGTAAAATGATGCGCAGCAAAGCCATTGGCGCGGGCGCTGACGACATTGTCGTGATTGTCATCGATGAATATCGCCTCGCCGGGCTTCAGCCCAAAGCGCCGCAGCGCAAGCGCATAGATATCGGGGTCTGGCTTGACCATTTTCTCGACGCCCGAGACGACAATATCGCCGAAATGGTCAAATATGGGTTGGGTCGGACGGAACATCTCCCAAAACTCCGCACCAAAATTGGTAATGGCAAAAAGCGGGACGGCGCGCGCGGCCAGTTCGTGCACGATTTCCAGCGATCCTGTGACAGGGCCCGGAATCGTCTCGTTAAAACGCGTCCGGTACGCGTCGATCTCGTTTTCATATTTCGGATATAGCGCAATCCGTTCCGCGGTCATCTCTTCCAATGGCCGGCCGGCATCATGCTGAAAATGCCATTCGGGCGTAACAACATGCGTGACGAAATATTCCAGCTCCGCCGTGTCGGTGATCAACTTTGCAAAAAGATGCCGTAAATCCCATTCGAACAGCACTTTGCCGACATCAAACACGACGGTGGTGATCTTGGTCATGGGAAATATCTCACCTGAAGACGCAAAAAAACCGCCCGCGAATCAGATTCGGAGCGGTCTTTTGATAGAACCATCTGCCCGCATTGCGCAGGCAGCGGCCAATTAACCCTGACGCGCCTTAAAGCGTGGCTGGGTCTTGTTGATTACATAGGTC
>CAZCXQ010000186.1:0-4321 GCA_964502655.1 uncultured Sphingorhabdus sp. | reverse complement strand
GACACGGTGCCTGAACCGATAATCGACCCTGCCCCCAAATTGCGCGTCTTTGCCAGATGCGCAATCAAGACACCGAAGTCGAAAGTGCAGTCATCCGACGCCACGGCCCGGCCAAATGGCGCGCCGTTCAGATCGACATGCAATGTCCGGTGCAGCTTGCCGCCCTGCCAATAGGCGCCAAGGCTATCGGGCGTCACGAACACCGGCGACAAAGCGCTGGCGGGTTTGGACTGCACAAAGCCGAAGCCTTTTTCCAGTTCCGCAGGGATCAGATTGCGCAGCGACACGTCGTTCACAAGGCCCACAAGCCGGATATGCGCCAGCGCATCTGCCGCCTGCGTGCCCTTTGGCACATCGCCAGTGACGACAACGATCTCCGCCTCAAAATCGCAACCCCATGCGGCGTCTGCCAACAGGATGTCATCGCGCGCGCCCATAAATTCATCCGAACCGCCCTGATACATTAATGGATCATGCCAAAAGCTTTCGGGCAAGACCGCGCCGCGCGCCTTTCGGACCAGTTCGACATGATTGACATAGGCAGAGCCATCGGCCCACTGATATGCGCGGGGCAGCGGGGCTGCGGCGTCATGTTCATGGAAGCGTTCGCGCGGAATGACGGCATGTTCCAGATCGGTCGCCAATGCCTCAAGCCGCGGCGCAATATAGTCCCAGTCATCCAGCGCGGCCTGCAATGTCGGCGCGATATGCGCTGCGTCGGCATACCAGGCGAGATCATTGGAAACGACGACAAGATGACCGTCACGCCCAGACTTTAATGATGCAAGTTTCATAATCGCTCTCCTGCTTTTGACCATCATGCAACGATATTACTGTTGCGGCAACCGCGCCTGTGCGTTTAGACATATGCGCATGGGATTGGGGCTCGCCAAAATGCGAATGTTTCAAGCAAGTGCCTTGGCACTTTCCCTGTTCGTCTCCGGATCGGCGTTCAGCCAGCAGCAGACCTTTAGCACCGCGGAGGCCGGGAAAAATGGCTGGGCGATGGAGCAGAACCGTTCTGCCAGCTGGTATCTTTCGCAACACACGCGCCTTACCACCGCGATAGCCAGCTTGCAGCCGCAAAAGCCCGGTGTCGTCGATGCCTATGTTATTTCGATTGGGCTCGACTCCGACGCCGTGTTCGGACGGGAATCGGCTGAAGCGGCAAAGGTTCTGGCGCGCCGCTATGGCGCAACGGGCAAAACGCTTTTCCTCGCCGCTGGGGCCGACGATGCGCCATCGGGCGCGCCGCAAGGTTCGCCATCCAATCTGGCGGTCGCGCTGGCCGCGGTTGCGGGCAAAATGGATCTGAGAGAAGACGTGCTGATTTTATTCGCCACCAGCCATGGCGACCCCGTGTCGGGGCTTGCCTATCGTGACGGCAACGACGGCGTCGGCATGATTGCACCGCAGCGATTGTCCGCGCTGCTTGACGGCGTGGGCATCCACCGCCGCATGGTTTTGCTCTCCGCTTGCTATTCAGGGATATTCATTCCGTTGCTGACCAATGACCAGACCGTCATTGTGACCGCCGCATCGTCGCAACGCACATCATTCGGCTGCGCGCCGGGCAATGACTGGACGTTTTTCGGCGACGCTTTGGTGAACAATGGCTTACGCAAGCCGCAGAAATTTGATGATGCGGTTGCCGAGGCGGTTCAGCTGATTTCCCGATGGGAAAATATGTTGAAGCTTTTGCCGTCACGGCCACAGGTTTTTGTCGGCGACAATGCCCATGTCTGGCTTGATGCGCTGGAACGCAAAATGCCCAAGACCGAAACGCCGAAAATGGGCCGGCCCGCAATCTCCGCCGATTACGAACCTGCGAGCGAAGCTAACCCAGTTCGATAACCCGTGCGCGTAATTGCGCGAGCATGCTCTCCAGCTGCTTGGCTTCCCCGCTGCCCAATATCTTTTCAAGCTCCGCCTCTAACTGCAGTGCCTCGGGCACGATTTGGTCATAGAGGCTGCGGCCCGCGACGGTCAGGGCCAGATGGTGTGACCGCCCGTCGCTGCTATTGGGCACGCGGTTCACGAGCGCGCGTTCCTCCAGCGCCTTGCACGCACGGTTGACCGTCACCTTGTCCATCGCCGTTGCCGCCACCAACTCGCGCTGCGTTGCGACCTCTGCCTCCCCCAAAAGCGCCATCACCCGCCATTCGGGCACCTTAAGCGCAAATTTGCCGCGATAGGCGCGCGCGATCAGGTCGCTGACCGCGTTTGAGGTAATCGACAATTGATAGGGAAGGAAAGCGCTAAGCTTTAGGGTCTTTCGTGGCATAAAATTCACTCTGTTGTGGCATGCACCGCATGTGCGTCAGTCGGGTTTCACCTGATCCGGATGGGCGGCGATGAAGGCAGGCAACGCCGTCAGCGCCGCGTCAATCCGGAGCAATTTGGGGAACTGGTCCAATGGCGTGTCCACCCGCCGCGCGTTCGCCATTTGCGGGACAAGGCAGACATCGGCAAGGTTCGGCACGTCACCGCCAAATAATCCATCGCCCGGCGCCATATTCTCAAGCGCCGTGAACCCTTCGATAATCCAGTGCCGGTACCAATTATCAACGGCCTCCTGCGACTGCCCCATTTCATCCTTCAAATAACGCAGCACGCGCAGATTATCGATCGGGTGAATGTCCGCCGCGATAATCAACGCCTGCGCCAATGTTTTGGCCCGATCCGCAGGGTTGGACGATACCATCGCCGGTTCGGGATATTTGGCATCAAGATAGTCGATGATCGCAAGGCTTTGCGTCAGATCATGGCCGTCGATCGACAGCATGGGGACAAAACCTTGCGGATTGCGCGCGACATAGGCCGGTGCCTTTTGTTCATTGTCCAGCAGGCTTGTCGGCACGCGTGTGTACGGCACATTTTTGAGATTGAGGACGATGCGCACCCGGTAACTTGCCGAGGAACGCCAATAGTCGAACAGGGTTATCGCATTCATGGGCCAGCAATTAGCATGGCGTTAGTAAAAGGCAAAAGCATTGCGGAGCCGCCGACCCCTGCATATGTCTGGCGCAGCGAAAAAGGACGAAAGATGACCGACGTGAAAAAATGGGTGACCGCCGCTGCATTATTCATCCTGCCCTTATCGGCGCAGGCGGCTTCGCCCATTACGGGCCGATGGGTCACGCAAAGCAAGGATGGCGTCGTTGAAATCTATCCCTGCGGCGAGCATATATGCGGCAAGCTGTCCAAATTTCTTGTAAACCCGCCAGCCGGTCCCGGCGCGAAGGACATCAACAACCCCGACAAGGCGCTGCGCAACCGGACAATCTTGGGCATGAATGTTTTGACGGGTTTCAAAGCCGCTGGCGATGAATGGAAAGGCCAGGCTTATGATCCCAAATCGGGCAAAACCTATCGGTCGATTGTCTATAAAGGCAAATCGGGCAATCTGATCGTCAAAGGCTGTGTTGGGCCATTCTGTCAGGCGCAAACATGGACACCGGCGCGTTAAATAGTAACGCACCGGACGGATATTAAGACCGCAATTTCCAACCCGACCGCAGCAGCAAGTAACAGATGGTGCCAAGCACAATGTTCAGCGCAAGCAGCAACAGCGCGCCAAAAACCACAGGACTGTCTGCGGAACCAATGAAGCCATAACGGAAGCCCGATATTGCGTAGAAGAACGGGTTGGCGTGGCTGATCGCCTGAAATGTCGGGGCCAGCTTATCAACCGAATAGAATGTACCCGACAGCAACGCCGCTGGCGCAACCACGAAGTTGCTGACCGCCGCAGCATGGTCGAATTTCTCCGCCCAGATTGATGTCATAACGCCAATGAGCGCGAGCATCATTGAACCCATCAGTCCAAACCACAATACGGCCCACATATGTGCAGGGGTGACATGCACGCCGGGCCAAAAAACCATCGCAAGCCAGATTGTGCCGCCCACCAAAAAGGCGCGCGTGACCGCAGCACATGTCAGCGCGGCCAAAACCTCCGCATTGGACAAGGGCGGCATCAGATAGTCGACAATCGTGCCCTGAATTTTACCGACCAGCAAAGAGAAGCTGGAATTGGCAAAGGCGTTTTGCATCATACCCATGATGATAAGCCCTGGCGCAATGAAATCCGCAAAGGAAACGCCCAGAACCTGTGGCTTCACGCTACCCAAAGCCACGGTGAAAATAATCAGATACAGCAAGGTAGTAATGGCCGGAGCCCATACCGTTTGCAGCTGCACTTTAAAGAAGCGGCGCACTTCTTTCATATACAGGGTTTGAAGCCCAACCCAGTTTACGTTGCGGATGTGCCGTTCGCCGTCGGGCAGTTGCACAACCGGGTTCGCGTCCCTATCTGGGC
>CAZCXQ010000185.1:0-4331 GCA_964502655.1 uncultured Sphingorhabdus sp. | reverse complement strand
AAACAACGACTTTCTCCGGCCTTATCCGTCACAAGTTTCTGGAACGCGGCAGCATTCAGCTCCGTGGTGATTATCAGTTGGTCAACGATACCCAAGACCTTGTGCCGATCACGATACGTGACAGCAATGGAGCCATCACTGCGCAATTCGATGGCACCGGGAATATTGGGAAAAGCCAGCGATGGAATGCCGAGCTGGAGATAACATTGCCGCTGGATTGGCTGACACAGCCCATTGGGTTCGCGGGCATCGAAGCGAAATATATTGGACATTATCATGGTAGCAAAGTGACCGACCCCGTCACTGGGTTAAACCGTCGTATGTCCAACCGCCCATTGTGGCATCAACAATGGGATATCCGTTATGACATGGCTGACCTTGGCCTTGTTTACGGTGCGTCCTTCAGTATCCAGGAACCGAATTACGCCTATTTCCTCAACGAGATCAGGCGTCAGCATGAGGGCACGCGATCGACGCTATTTATCGAATATAGCAAGTTCAGCCTAGGGACGCTGCGTTTCCAGGTAACCGACCTGGCAGGTTTCAACCGAGACCGGTTTATTTATGCCGGAACGCGGGCGTCTGGAGGCTTTGATCAGATCGTGAACCGGAAACGCAGCCTTGATCCGTTACTTCAATTGACGTTGTCCGGGAAATTCTGATTATTCGCTGCGCAACGCTTCAATCGGCGAAAGGCGTGATGCCCGGATAGCGGGGTAGCCGCCAAATAGGATGCCGATGATCGCCGAAAACGCGACGGACATGATTGCCGTGTCCAGCCCGACCGGGGCTGGAAAGTCTGCGACTTGTTGAAAAATGGCTGCAGCGAGGATCGCCAAGGTTAGGCCGATAGCACCGCCAATGACGCACAGCACAGCGGCTTCGACGAGAAACTGGTTACGGATGTCGCTGCGCTTTGCGCCCAATGCCATGCGAAGGCCGATTTCGCGTGTGCGTTCGGTAACGCTGACCAACATGATATTCATGATGCCGATACCGCCCACCAACAACGATATGGATGCAATGGCGACCAAAACTGCCTGAAATATCTGCGTCACTTGGCCGGTCGTCTCGGCGATTTCTGTCGTTGTGCGGACAGTGAACGGGTTGATCCTGCCTTTCGGTACGCGGTAGCGGTCGCGCAACATGCGTTTGATGTCCTGCTGCCCCGTGCGCAGCGAATCTTCGTCCTCGAAGCCGACGAATAGCAATGTTACATCGTCAGGTCCCTGCATCGCCGTAGTCTGCAGCCGCTGGCGCAGCGTCGTGATGGGCACGACAATTTGGTCGTCATTGTCATTACCCAAATTGCTACCCTTACTCTCGAGCAAACCGATCACCTTAAAGGGGACGCGATTGATGCGTACGGTTTCGCCCACAGGATTTGCATCCGCGAACAGCTTGTCGGCTACCGTCTGTCCGATCACAACAACACGTGCCGCCGCACCGACATCGCCATCGGTCAGAAAACGGCCTTCGGACGCGGTGACGTTGGACACAATGCCATATTCAGGTGTGGCGCCAGTCGCTTGTGTGGTGGCACTGCGGCCCGGCGTGACCAACTGGACGCTGCTGCGGATCTGGGGTGCAACAGCGCTCACGCCGGATACCTGACGCAAAATGGCGCGGCCATCGCGCTCGGTTAAGCGGCCGCGGTCTGTGGAACGTGGCGGGCCGCTGCCGCTGTCGGGCTGCGGCACGACGATTGCCATATTTGAACCTAATGTCGCGATCTGCTGCGTTACGGAAACCTGTGCGCCATTGCCCACGGCCACCGCCAAGATAACGGAGAACACCCCGATCATCACGCCAAGCGTGGTGAGGATGGAGCGCATCAGATTGGTGCGCAGCGCTGTCATCGCAATCGCAATATTGACGCCCCAGCCAGCGATAGAGTTCAGCAGATTCTTCATCCGGCAACCGCGCGGCGACGTGATTTGACCGCAGCGTCCTCAATGACGCGCCCGTCGCGAAAGACAATGCGCCGTTCGGCATATTCGGCAATATCGGGCTCATGCGTGACGACGATGAGCGTGATGCCTTCGTCGTTCAGTTTCTGAAAAATGCCCATGATATCGAGCGATGTCTGGGTATCCAGCGCGCCCGTTGGTTCGTCGGCAAGCAGCATGAGCGGATCAGTGACCAACGCACGGGCGATGGCAACGCGCTGTTGCTGGCCACCCGACAGCTTGGCAGGGGTGTTCTGCAAACGGTTACCAAGTCCCATCGCCTCAAGCTTCGCCTGCGCACGTTCCCGGCGTTCCGTATAGCCAAGGCCCGCGTAAATGAGCGGCACCGCCACATTGTCCAACGCGCTTGTGCGGGCGAGCAGGTTGAACTGTTGAAACACAAAGCCAATTTTGCGGTTACGGATTTCCGCTAGTGCGTCGCTGTCGAGCGTTTTTGTATCGATGCCGTCGAGTAACAAGGTTCCAGACGTTGGGACATCCAGACAACCGATCATATTCATAAACGTCGATTTGCCCGAACCGCTGGCACCCATAATCGCAACGAACTCGCCACGTTTTATGGTCAGCGAAACGCCGTTGACGGCGTGCAGAACCTCGCCGCCGATCACATAATCTTTTACCAGATCATGCGTTTCAAGCAGCGGCGCTGTCATCTTCGTCCGCATTGTCGTCGGTTTCGGGCTTCGGCTTCAGGGACTTTGTCCGAATGAGAACTTTGTCTCCGGCTTTGATACCCGAAGTCACTTCGGTATAATCGTCCCCTTGTAGGCCGATCTGAACCTGTTTCCGGATGGGGCGATACGGATCGCTTCCTACCAGATACAATGTAGGCTTAGGTGTTTCCTTTTTGGCGGGTGCCCCGGGCTTTTCCTTTTTCGGCTCGCCCCGGTCGGCCAATTTGGGACGGAAGCGAAGCGCGTTGGTTGGCACACGCAACACATTGGCCTTTGCGCCAGTGATGATTTCTACATTCGCGGTCATTCCGGGCAGCAATTTGCCATCTGCATTGTCCACGTCGATGATGACGAGATAACTGACCACATTCTGCGTTTCGACGGGCGCTTGGCGGACCTGCCGCACTTTGGCGCGGAATATATCATTGGGGTAACTGTCGACGGTGAAGGTCACATCTTGGCCTTCGATGATCTGGCCGATGTCCGCTTCGTCAACCGATGCCTCAACCTGCATCTTGGTGGTGTCGGCCGCGATTTCGAAAAGGTTCGGGGTCTGGAAACTGGCGGCGACGGTGGTGCCGGGTTCAACAAGTTTGTTGATGATAACGCCGCTGGCAGGTGCCACAATCACGGTGCGGTTTAGATCGAGCCGCGCTGACGAAAGCTCCGCTGTGCCTTGGCTGATCTGCGCATTGCCGCTTTGCGTTTGCGCCAGTGCAACCTGCAAGGCGTTGCGCGCGCTGTTAAGCTTGCTTTGCGCGATGTCGAGACCTGCCTTCGACACAAAGCCGCGTTCCGCCAGCGCCCGTTGCCGCGCAAAATCGCGCTCCTGTATCTCAAGCTCTGACCGCGCACGGGCAACATTGGCGACCGTTTGCTGCAAACTGGCACGGGCCAGCGCGACTTGCGCTTCGGACTGCTGCACGCGCGCACGCACGCGGGTTGAGTCGATCTCGGCAAGGACTTGGCCTGCCTTAACCGGCGAATTGAAATCGACGTAGACTTTGGTCACTTGTCCCGACACCTCGGTGCCGACCTTGATCGTGTTCAGCGCGCGAATTTTGCCGCTGGCCGAAACCTTGCGCAAAACTTCGCCGCGCGTGACGGTCTCGCTGACATATTCATAGTCATGCGGGGTAGGGCGTACGATGCGGTAGAGAATGAATAGCAGTACAAGCGCGATAATCGCTGACCAAACGCGGTGCCGTTTCACCCAAGCCCGTATTGTTTCAAACATCCGACCCGCCCTCAATTGTCTCCCCCCACTGTATATGTAGCCCAAAAAGATTAGGCTAGTGATTTAATCATATAATACAGCAAAAAGCCCGCCGGAATTGCTTCCAGCGGGCTTTTATCATTCCTTGAAGGAAGCGAAGCTTATTCTTCTTCGCCGCTATCCACAACATCATCGATGGCGGCGTCAATGGTGGTCAGATCATCTGAAATCACCTTTGCCAACACATCGTCACCGATGGCTGCTTCAGCACCCTGAGCCAGTTCGGCAGCATGCTCTTCAGCTGCTGTCTCAGGCGCAATCAGGCTTTCCTGAAGCTTTTTGTAGCTGGCACGAAGCGCAACGTCGCGGCTTGTCGCGGCAATCCGCATGCGGTTCATGGCAGAACCAGTACCCGCAGGGATCAGACGACCCACGATGACGTTTTCTTTCAGGCCGATCAGTTTATCGACT